>JAICQW010000138.1 GCA_025937665.1 Nitrososphaeraceae archaeon
TCGGCCTCTATAACAAAATTTACTAAGACAAGGTAACATGAGGGCGTTACTACTGTTAACAAAACGTATGCACAAATTAAATAAATGAAGCACCTGTTCCTCAATAATAAATACTCCATGGCTAATTTCATTTAATCTGAATGGTATTACTTGGACACGTGGAATATTTCAACCTGTCCGCCAAATGAGTACCATGTTTTACCTCCTATGACGTAGATATCGTTGCCAATTGCGATGGCTTCTAGACCCAATCGAGCAGTTGGCAATGGTGCTTCAGTTGTCCAAGTATTATTAATGGTATCGAAATTTTCGTTTTCCGAAAATGTTCCATTTACCTTCTGACCTCCGAAAACATAGATGTGGTTACCGACGGAAGCGGAAGCTAGTCCACTTCTTTTTGTGGGCATTTGTTCAAGTGTAGTCCATGTATTATTAGCAGGATCATACATCTCATTGTCATTGAGATTTGAAAGACCCTCATTTATGGGACGCGGAATCCCATTCCCTAGGAGTCGCCCACCTATCACATATAACTTTCCATCGACCACTGAAGATGTCGGGTGATGTCTAGCGGTGGGCATTGGGGCCATCTCAGTCCATGTATTATTTTTAGGATCGTACACTAAATTAGTATCGACAACATTATGAACATCGTCTACGCCTCCTACTGCATATAATTTTCCATTAATAAAATTTACAGTCATTGCCGTCCTGGCAGCCGGCATAGATTTGCCTTCATTCCATTTATTCAGCGCAGGATCATATATGAATAACTTGTTAGAGTAACCATTTGTATGAGTGCCTCCCACAGCATATAACTTGCCATCAAATGAAGAGAGTCCTACGTGATTGGCGGATATTGGTAACGGAGCTGCCGTGCTCCACTTATCAGTCCTTATATCATAGACTTCTGTAATGTTTGTCTTTTTTATTTTGTAAGCTTCGCCACCTACTACATATATCTTGTCTCCTAACATAGCAACACCAGATTCTGATCTCGGAGTGGGCATTTTGCTAGCATTGGTCCATGATGAGTTCGTTTCTGGTGTGGATAATATTGATGTAGATGATGCAGGCGTCAAAAATAGCAATGTGAAAAAGCAATTTAATGAGACAACTAATACTATGAATATTTTTGATTGTTCTGAAATAACATCATAGTTCAAAAGCAAAGCCATTTAGATTTAAAATACTAGTCCAATAAGTATTTTTTTACCTATTGCTTAACCTATTAGTACTATCTTGTGTTTGATCGAGTCCATCTTACATCTCTTTTGCCTCTCATTAACCAGAATAGCGCTATTACAGTAATTAGTTGTGTATAGATGAGAGTAGTAATCGAGTTCCTGAGCAGAATTGCTCCTCCGATAACACCACTGGCAATTGATACTGTCGCCAGAATCCCAAGACTAGAAATCGCCTCCAATATGACAGGAACAAGTAGGGCAGTCAGGACACAGGCCAGAATCGGAGAAACTAAGCAAACAAAAATTCTATATGGGAAAATGAACATTCCAAAGTATCCGTACCGAGAATTAAATGATAGAGATTTGAATCTCAATGTCTCGATCAATCCTCCCAGTGCCCTTCTTGATTTGATCTTAAAGTAGTCAAAGAATTGAGTAGGAGAGCGTTCAACAAAGTGTGCATTTTGATTAACAACTACTCTGAATCCTTTGGATATGATTTGAAGCGCGATATTTGAGTCATCTGCAAGCGTATCTTCATCCACAGTATTAATTATTCCACTTCTAAAAGCACAGGCTTCTCCTGATAACCAAGACGTAGAGTGGGTTGAGCTTTCCAACAACCTAATCCTGTCCTTATGCACCCAGAATTTAAATTCAGAGTCAGAAAGATGACTTTCTTCTTTATTTGGTACATCATAGACAGCTGATGCTGCACCTATTTTAGGGTCCTTGAATGAGTCAACAAGTTGCCTAATGGTTTCTCTATTATAGAGAGTGGTTCCATCAGTGAGAATAATTATTTCCCCTTTACATCTCTGTAATCCTAAATTGATGGCATGCGCTTTGCCTTTTCTTACTTCTTCTGTAAGCAAAATTATGGTATTTCCAAAAGTAGATTGAACAATTGATCGGGTCTGGTCCCTAGATCCTGAATCGATAACAATTATTTCCAATTTATTTTTAGGATAATCACTATCAAGTATATTATCGAGCCGGCGTTCAATGTCACGTTCTTCATTATAGACTGGAATTACGATAGATACATTGGGTAAATCAATTGGTGAAGTCGAGTATCTGGACTTGTTCTCAGATTTCAAATTTACTCTTTTCTTTGATAATCTGTTCAAAAGAATGGGATATGCAAAATGTATTACCAGAACCAAGAAGAGTATGGCAACAAAAAGCACACTGATTGACATCTGGATACTTAAAAATAATACACAAATAATAATTTTAAGATTCTTAGTAAAGTTGAATCCTATCTTAGAAATGACGTTTCTTGTTTTAGCACTTGAGCAATAACTTGAACAAAAATAATACAAAAATCCAAGTATCATCTTGAGTAACGAGTTTCATCTTAATGCTTATCAAACATATGAATTTTCTTGTGTTTGTTAATCCCAATTGCTCAAATGTGCTATCATACCATGGCTACGAGCCTTTGCGCATTCTCTAATATTCAGATTAAAAACGGTTGGCAACTTAATATCTAGTGCCTCGGGCATCCTAATTCAGTCAAAAATTAACAATACATATCGAAATATTTTTGCAGCAAGTGCTCTCATTCCGAGTCCAGAGGCCATACTATTGAATGGGAATTGCTAGCTAGAACAGAAACAGGCTATTAAGGGTAATACTACTAGATTAAATACAATCAGGCAGCAATCTAATTCGCATCTGTTTGTAGGGATTATTTCAAATCCAGTCATGCCATTTCCCGCAATGCTTTTTCAAAATTAATATATTGCCTACTGGGAGGAAAACTAAGCATTAAATGGAAAAAATACCAGTTAAGGACGATCCTGCACTAAATGACATTCCAAAGGTAGTAGTCTGCATTCCTGCCTATAATGAAGCAAAATATATTGGGATTATAGTTCAACATGCTTTGAAACATGCGAATGAAGTGATTGTTTGTGATGATGGTTCCACAGATGATACATCCATGCGTGCCAAGGAAGCTGGAGCATTAGTGATTAATCATCCTAAAAACGTTGGTTATGGTATGTCAATCCGGACGCTTTTTAAGAAGGCATTGGAGAGAAAAGCTGAAATTGTAGTAACGATAGACGCCGATGGACAGCATGATCCTGAGCAAATTCCAAGTATTGTTGAACCTATACTAAAAAATGGATATGATATTGTCATTGGTTCTAGATTTATTGAGAATAAGGATGAGTTGAGAATTCCATTTTATAGAAGTTTTGGGATAAAGACGATAACCAAATTCGCAAAGCAAGCTTCGTATAAGAATCTTACAGATGCACAGAGTGGTTTTAGAGGTTACAAAAGGTACGCTTTAGAAACTATGAACCTGGCAGAGGATGGAATGCAAATATCCACAGAGATATTGTTGAGAGCAGGTTCTAACAATCTAACTGTGACAGAAGTTCCGGTAAAAGTTAACTATGATGTTGAAAATGCTTCGACTCATAATTTTTTATCCCACGGTGTAAGTGTACTTTTTAGTGTAATCCAATTCATTTCATTCAGGCATCCTTTACTATTTTATGGATTACCCGGTATTGCATTACTCATCATTTCTGCATATTTTGCTTACAACGCATTAGCATTGTTCTCTGAAACTAGATTCATTTCAATCAACATGATACTATTGTCAATAACAGCTACAATTAGTGGAATTATCTTGCTAACTACAGGTAACATCCTGTTTACAATTTCCGTTATGACAAAGCAGAGGAAATTTACATTAGCATATAGAATAATCCAATTTGTTTCATTAAAACATCCGATACTATTCTATGGACTACCTGGTATAGTATTATTAGCAATTTCTGGATATTTTGCCTATAACGCTTTAGATTATTTTTCATCCAATCGATATGTTACAGTGTTACTTACAAACCGGTTATTTCTTACCTTCGGCGCTGCAATTATCGCGATAATTTTATTGACCACAGGTAGCATGCTGTATGCAATTGTTGCCATGCTAAAAGGAAAAATAAGACTAGACTCATAGGCACAAAATGCCCTTTACCATTTTCCTGTAATCGCCCATAATGATAAATCGCTTTACCAATTTCCTGTAATCGGTCAAATAGATTCAATATGGATAAATTTTCTATTATTAGATGACAGAAGAAAATTGAGATAAGTTTAAATGCATGGGAATCATACCGTCACTTACAATGAATACTAAAATCGATCTAACAATCGTAGATCTAACCGCAGAAAAAGCAAGACGCGAAATAGGCAAATGCGGCGGCGGCAACTGCTGCAGCGGCGAAGAATAAACAGATCTAGAACGTCTTTTTTTATTTTTTTTTAATCCTTGATTTTTATTGATTATTAGGTCTCACTAATATTAATTCACGCTTACATTAAGCGGCGTCCCAATGATTCATCTCGAAGGTTGCATATCAAACCTCCAACACAACAAAAAAACCTCAAAAAAAAAGTAGTTCGGACTAAAGTAGACTATCCATTCCTATTTATCAATCTGCAAATGTGTTGCACTCATCAAAATATAGTAGAATTGGCTCAAAAGTATTTGTCCAGCGTAGTCTTATTGCATAAAATTTTTTCTACAAGTGACGTAATTGTAAGCAAATTGTCTATCGCTTCATACGTATAATCAGTGGCGTTGTTTATGATTTTCTTTGTTTCGTTAAGTGATAAATAATTTGAAATTAAATTACAATAATTGATCTGCTCTGTTATGCACTGAATGACCGGGGAATCAATACCATAATTATTCGCTTTTTTATAGGACTTCTTGTTAGAAATCTTTGTCAAGTATTTCCGAAATATACGATGATTTTTTGAAAGATGCAGAACATGCTGATAAACTCTAAATTTTAATGAAGTAATAGAGCATCCCCAATCGGAATTACTTATGGCCGCCAATTTTGGTGAAATGGCTATCAAAAATGCTCGGTACAAAGCAAGTTTTCCCTTCGCTTGATCGGAACAGTTAAAGATATATCTAAAAAAAGGAACTGAATAAAAAGGACACACAGTCCAAAAATAAA
>JAICQW010000091.1 GCA_025937665.1 Nitrososphaeraceae archaeon
GGAATACCTGAGGCAATTGACAATTATAACAAATATAAAAATGACGGGGTTATTATATTAGGACTTGCCACCGCATTTGAGGACTTTGACAAGAACACAGTTGAAAATTTAAGATTGCTATTAAATGAAAGGAAGGTCATTGGTGAAACCCTTACTACTCTTACATATCAAAGTAAGTTACTAGATGAAGGAATGCTAACGTATAGCATCCCATTTCCAGTAGGGATGGATAAACTTTTAAAGGAAAAACTTCCAATCGATGAAAAAAAAATTATGGAGGTTGTCAATGCCAACATTCCTGATTTTGACTTGTATCATCAAAAAGATAAAGAACAAATAATTTCACGCGTTAAATCATATTTAGAAACAAAACCTTACAGTCCGCTCACTTTTGAAGAATATTCCTTGAGAGGTACTCCTTCAACAATATTTATTGACAAGAAAGGTATTCTTCGTGAAACTACATTTGGATCCACAGGCCTAATGAGTGCTACCATAGAAAAATTATTATCAGAATAAGCGGTTTAGTATTTTATTTGACCAATCTATGGATCGCAATTCCTGACTCTTGTCTTATAGATTCTCAATCGATTTTAGACAAGAGTTACAAGATTTCTCAGATCTCACGCGCATGTTCAATATTTTGCGTCAATAGAATCATTGTTTACCATGACAGAAGCGTAAAAACTGAAAAAATGGATAAGCAAATTATTAAGACAATACTCGAATATCTTGACACACCGCCATACCTTCGAAAAAAAATCTACCCCAAAATGTTCATATTAAAACACGCAGGAACTTTACCACCTATAAAATCCCCGCACCATTTGACTTCGATTGAAATGAATAAAATTAAAGATGGTGATGTTAGATTTGGATTTGCAATAAAACAAAACGATTCTTTGTATGTGGATGTCGGACTCGAAAAGATGATTAGGTATAGAGGATCCCAGTTAGGAAAAGTTCTCGTAAGAATTATCAAAAATCCTCAGTTGATAGCAGAAGACATTTCAAAAGACAATGTGAATGGTTATTGGGGATACGATGTTCAATTCGCAGATTCATTATCCGCAATACTTGCGGATACGAAAAATGCACTTTTGATGACATCAGTGGAGGGCGCTTCATTTACAAAGCATGTAGACATTCTTTTGAATAAAATTAGAACGTCAAAGAATTTTGTTGTTCTTTTTGGCAGTCCTAAACTTGGACTGAGAAAAATATTGGAATCAGAGAATAAGAAAATTTCATCCGCCGATAATTTCTTGAACATGTTTCCCCTGCAAGGTACTCAAACAGTAAGATTAGAAGAGGCTATTTTGGGTACGCTATCAATCATTAACAATTACCTACACGCTTGATTGGCCGATTCAGGTTTTTTCTAGAATGAGAAAGCTAGATTGACTAGCTATTCACTCGGCCCTGAAGTTATTAATTTATTAAAGGGAAAGCAAAAAACGGATTAATCATGGGTCACCGAAAATATAGTGCACCTAGACGTGGAAGTATGGCATTCTACCCAAGAGTGCGTGCACGAAGTCTCGAATCTAGGATAAGAAGCTGGGCGGATCCTAAGTTGGAGAAATCATCATTACTAGGTTTTGCCGGGTATAAAGTTACGAATTTAAATGTATTATCTGTTGACGATAGAGAAAAAACACCTAATTTTGGTAAAAACATCATGAATTCATCTACTCTTATAGCTACTCCACCTTTGAAAATAATTGGAGTTAGGGGATATACAGAAACTACCTATGGGAGAAATGCAGTTTTTGATGCTTTTGCAAAAGACAGCGACAAATTTCTATCAAAGAAAGCCCCATTCAAATTCAAAGAAGGTAAACTGGAAGAAATTAATTCTCATGTTGATAAAATTAAGCATGTTGTAGCAGTTGTATCTTCCTATCCAAGTAGCGCTTCGTTGTCTCAAAAGAAACCATTTGTTTGGGAAATACCCATTGGTGGGAAGGATACGAAATCAAAAATTGATTATGTAGTCAATAACTTTGGAAAACAGGTAAATATCAAGGATGTGTTTGAAGCAGGACAGTTTATTGACATATCCGCGATAACTAGAGGAAAGGGAGTTGAAGGCCCAATTACCAGATTTGGTGTTAAAAGAAAACAGCATAAGTCAAGAAAAAGTGTCAGGGCACTTGGAACCCTGGGTCCGATTTCTCCTGCAGTTGTCACATATACTGTCCCAAGACAAGGACAGAGGGGATTTCATCAAAGAACAGAATACAATAAGCGAATTTTGATAATATCTAATTCTGACAAAGATAGTGATTTTAAGATTAATCCCAAAGGTGGATTCGAACATTATGGTCTTGTGAAAAATGACTACATTATTGTAAAAGGTTCCGTCGCTGGAGTTCCTAAAAGGTTAATCAAAATGCGCTTTCCAATTAGAGCTAGTAGTAAGAAAGTTATCGAACCTAAAGTTTTGGAGGTTTTGGTCAAATGAAAGTTGGACTTAAGGACCTGCGTGGAAAGCAAATTGAATCCCTAGAATTACCCACTGTTTTTAATACACCTTACAGACCAGAGATCATAAAAAAAGTGTATGTTAACGTCCTCTCATCACAGTTTCAACCACAGGGAAGATATCCTGCAGCTGGCGAGATGGTAAGTGCTGAATCTCGCAATACTGGCTTGGGCATAGCAAGAATTGCAAGAGCAAGAGGTGAAGGATTTCAACGTGCAGGCCAAGCAGCAGGTGTTGCTAGTGTCAGGAGTGGAAGATTGGCTCATCCTCCAGTTTCATGGAAAGTAATCCACAAAAAAATAAACAAGAAAGAAAAGCAACTTGGTTTTTGCTCTGCAATTGCAGCGACATCAAATAAAGACATAATCGAAAAGAGAGGTCACAAAGTAGGCAAGATTTCTGAATTTCCAGTAGTCGTTTCAAATGATTTAGAGAAGATTACAAAAACCACAGAATTAAGAAAAGCACTGATTTCATTGGGCTTGGAAGAGGATCTAGAAAGATCTACAAATATAGTAAGAGTACCTTCTGGTAAACCACGACGACGTGGAAGAAAGAGACATACAGCTCTGAGCTGCCTAATAGTTACAACAAAAGGTTCTCCAATAAGTAAACTAAAGAAATCATTACCTGGAGTTAATGTCGTCTCTGCAGAAAACCTCAGCATAATGGACCTTGTCCCAGGAACAAAACCAGTTAGGTTAACAATCTATACAAAGAATGCTATTGATTACATGAACAAGATAAATACAGTTTGGTCAAGAGTACAGAGTATGGTGAAAGATCTATGAGTAAGGGAATAGACGATAACATTCATTCAATTATTCTCCGACCTTATATTACAGAAAAAACGTTTAATTTGATAGAAAAGGAAAACAAGTTAACTTTTATTGTCGCTGACAGAGCAACTAAAAAAGACGTGAGTGAAGCAATTGAGACAATGTATGAAGGTAATGTCAAAGAAGTTAATATGTTCAGGACAATTCAAGGAAAAAAGGCCATTATTAGATTTGTCAAAGATGAGGAAGCACGCCAACTTGCCACAAGATTAGGTTTGGTTTAAATTGATTTTTCTAGTTAAATTTAAAAGGAGTATTTTGGAGCTGATTATCTAATTGGTTCGTGAATTCAGATTTAGAGGTCTTAATGTAGACCAATTAAAGAATCTATCAATAGAAGCCCTTTTACCATTGTTAAATGCTAGACAGAGGCGTTCTTTGGATAAGAGGGTTGGAAAATACATGAATGATGAAAAAAGAAAATTACGTGAACGAATTAAAAACGTTAGAGAAGGTAATTCAAATGAAACTATTCGAACTCACGTGAGGGATATGATAATTCTTCCCGACATGGTTGGAATTACTATTAATATTCATAACGGCAAGGACTTTAGTCCAATTACGATAAAACCTGAAATGATTGGACATTATTTGGGCGAATATTCAATAACAAATAAGAGAGTTCAGCACGGTGCACCTGGAGTAGGAGCTTCCAGATCAAGTCTATACGTCCCATTAAAGTGATAGATTTTGCCAACATATTCTTACTCTTTTTCACAATTTGACAAGAACAAACATGTCCGCGCGGCGTTAAGGGAAACCGACATATCACACAAACATGCCAGAGAAATTGCTCTAGCTATAAAGGGGCTTTCTATTGAAAGGGCAAGGAATGTTTTGGATCAGGCAATCGAAAAGAGGGTTGCAGTTCCATATAGAAGACATCACAACGAAGTGGCACACAGATCAAATATTATGGATGGTTTTTTTTCTGGAAGATTTCCAAAGAAGGCTTGTGAAGAATTTCTACGTCTTTTAGATAACTTAGAATCAAATGCAGAATACAAGGGTATGGACCTAGACAGGCTGGAAATAGTTTCATGTGTTATTCACAAAGGAACAAAACTTAAACGATTTATTCCCCGTGCCATGGGAAGATCAAGCCCCAAAGTAGACACGTTGACACATGTAGAGATCGTAGCAAGGGAGGGTAGAGTATCTTGAGTGCAATAAAAAATGTAATGAAGAATAATTTCAGAAACATGGAACTCAATGAATACTTGAGTTCTACTTTAACGGATGCTGGTTATGGGGGAGCAGAGGTGCAAAAAACCCCTATAGGTACCAAAATAACACTTTTTGTTATTAGACCTGGTCTTGTTATTGGAAGAAAAGGGAGTGGAATTAGAGATTTGACATCTAGATTAGAACAGCAGTTTAATTTGGAGAATGCACAGGTTTCTGTGACTGAAGTTACTAAACCTGAACTAAATCCACACATCATGGCAAATAGAATTGCACAATTGATTGAAAGAGGAACTGCATTTAGAAGAGCTTCGCTATGGACTATAAACACCATAATGGGAGCTGGAGCTTTGGGTGTGGAAATCACAGTTTCAGGCAAACTTAGAGGTGAGCGTGCCCATTTTGAAAAGCATACAGCAGGAATAATCCCCAAAAGCGGGAAGGTTGCCGAAGAAGTGGTTAGAAATGCGACAAGGAGCATGTTAACAAAAATGGGATTGGTAGGAATAAAATTAAAGATTTCAATTAGGGAAGAAGTTCATCGTGATTTTGATTTAGAGGCTGAAGCTCAACCCAAGGCTGAAACTGAAATTCCGATAGAGAGTGAAGGTGTAGCTGAAAAAGAAACCCAAGGTGAAATTAAGTTGGAAACTAGTGAACAAGATGTTCCAGGTGATTCAGAGACAAAGACAGAGAATACAGAGACAAAGACAGAGAATACAGAGACAAAGACAGAGAATACAGAGACAAAGACAGAGAATACAGAGACAAAGACAGAGAATACAGAGAGTAAAGATATTATTGATAATCAAGTTAACGAAGTAATCGTAAACAAAAGTGAAACGTAATGGCTAGACTCAAGTTAAAAACATTAAGAGAATTTAACGACACTGATCTAGAGTCAAAGTTATCAGAAATTAGAGCGGAGCTGTTGAAGTTAAGAATTGAAAATTCAAAAGGCACTCTTAAGAAGGAAACTGGAAACATGAAATGGAAGAGAAGAGACATTGCCCGAATACATTCTATATTAAAGGAACGGGAGTTGGCAAAATGACAATTAAAGATTACATTACTAAATACGAGTTCATCGGCACGAATGCACAAATAGATTATGGATCGATTGACAGTCAACGGAACGTAAGTGGTAAAATAATCTTTGAGACTAAAAATACAATTTCACTTGCCAACAATTTCAAGCAATATATTATTCCTAAAAAAACAATTCAAAGATTAAGTTTGATTTTTAAGGATGAGATTTGTAACATGAATGGTTCTATGATATTAGGAAGACCAGAGGATCGTTTGCTTAAGTGATAGTTGATAGATAATGGCTAGAAATATTGGAGTAACAGTTTCGGAACCAAAAAGGACTTGTGATGATGAATTATGTCCTTTCCATGGTAAACTTTCAATTAGAGGGAGAATACTCACAGGAATCACTGTAAGTTCAAAGGCGCATAAAATGATAGTAGTATCGCGTGAATACCCCAGATTAGTAAGAAAATACAAAAGATATGAGAGAAGTAGTTCAAAGGTACATGCATTTCTCCCTTCATGCATGGACGTAAATGAGGGTGACGAAGTGAAGATTGCAGAATGTAAGCCTATATCAAAAACGGTATCATTTGTAACTGTGGAGGTAATAAAGAGTGGCGTCTAAGAGTAGAGCAGTCTCTGCAAAGGGAGTCGAGGAATTTAAGCCCTACATTACAAGGGCATTACCAATTACTGCCAATTTGGTCTGTGCGGATAATACTGGAGCGAAGATATTGAGGATTGCTCAAGTAACACGTATCAAGGGAAGACACTCAAGGATGCCTTCTGCCTCAGTGGGTGACTTTGTGAATGTTACTGTGAAAAAAGGAAATGCAGAGCTACGAAAACAAATGTTTGGAGCAGTAATTATTAGACAAAAATATGCAATAAGGAGATTAAACGGTGTTCGAGTATCATTTGAAGACAATGCAGCAGTATTGGTTACACCAGAAGGAGAAATAAAAGGAACTGACATAAAAGGACCAGTCGCTGCCGAGGCTGCAGAAAAATGGCCCAGAATCGCAAATCTGGCGTCATTAATAATATGAGGTTATGATAATGCTCTATAAACTCATTTCAAAACATAAAAGGGATAAATTTTTGGGAGCTAACCTTTCTGTGAACTTAAGGGAACAACACAATAAGCGAAGTATGAGAGTCATAAAGGGTGACACGGTTAGAATATTAAGAGGAGAATATGTGGGGATAGAAGGGAAAGTTGAGAAAGTGAATACTGTAAGATCGACACTCTCTATCGAAGGTGTACAGAGAGAGAAAATACGGGGTGGTAATGTCAAAGTACAGGTGCATGCTTCAAATGTACAAATCATTTCTCTGAATACTGATGATGATTATCGACTAAAAGGTATTCCAAAATCAACTGATAAGAACACAAACACAAAAAGAGGGAAAGAAACAAAAAAATCAGTTGAAAAGAAGAAGGAATTGATTAAGGAGGAATCATAATCATGGCAAAAAAAGGAGGAGATAA
>JAICQW010000206.1 GCA_025937665.1 Nitrososphaeraceae archaeon
ACCGGAACGCTTGTATATGAAAAGGAGACGTTATACAGTCACTTAGATGTAATTGATTCTGGTAATATTAGAACCCTGTACCTTGATGGCAACATACACAGTCAAATGTACAAGGACAAGCCTGAAGAATTGGTGAACACATACACAAAATATTTCCATTTGGGATTCCTCTTTAATCCAAATGCCAAAGATGTCTTATTTGTTGGCGGCGGAGGCTTTTCAGGCCCAAAAAATTTTTTAAGTATGTATTCAGATGTCCGTATAGACGTATTAGAGATAGACCCCGACGTGATTAGCGCTGCGCGCGATTACTTCAGTTTACCTGTTGATAACGACGGATCTAGGCTAATGATCTATAATGACGATGCTAGGAATTTCTTGTCTAAAACTGAAAAAAAGTATGATTTGATAATCTTGGATGCATTCTCAAAAAATTACGTTCCATTTCACTTGATGACCTTGGAGTATTTCCAACTTTTGGATAAGAAATTGACATCAGACGGCATTATTATTTCTAACAATATCGGATCAATGACTGGGGACAGGTCCGATATTGTTAGAGCAGTATACAAAACTATTTCTCAAATTTTTCCTACCGTTTATGTTTTTCCAACTGAGCATAATTCAGGGAATTTGCAGAACATTATGTTGGCAGCTATGAAGAGCCCGACTGTTGAATACAGCAAAGATGAACTTAGACAGCTGGCATCAAATAATGACAACAACAACCATAATTCCAGTACTGCGCTTGATGACCTTGACTATTTAGAACATCTCTATGAGGCAGAATTGAAAACCAACGACGTACCATTACTTACGGATCAATTTGCTCCTGTTGAGATACTCATAAATCCTGTTACCAATGAACCATACAATTTGGAAAATGTTCCTACTAAAGGATCCACTGGTCTTTCATGGATTGAGGACACGAATTCCATAAAGCTGGTTCTGCTAACTATTATAGCAGCTATATGGATTTTTTATACACAGAAAGAGTGGAAGCGAAATCAGAAGACAATGAGTCTATAATTATATGATATTAGCCCAACTCTTTTACAAATAAAATGATATGAAAACTATCCAAAAATATTAGTGTAGCATCAAAATAAAATAAAAGAAGCCTAACTGGATACGTGGGCCCGTCGGGATTTTTTGATAAAAATTCATTTGAATCCAATATCTGCAAGTCTGCTTAGCTAATCATTTCCTAATTGAATCTAGTGTAGGCCTTGACGTCACCCGTTAGAAGACCTATTTAGAGGACTAATGTCGTGGCGGGTGAGGGATATAACTTGATATCGTTTTTGCATCATAGGAAGAGACTCCTAAAGAACATGGTATACGCATTATCTTGGAGTCATGTTTGCAGTAAAGAAAAACAAATACGCTAGCAACGCCATGCAAAAAGATGATGGCATAGTTTAGGATCTTATCGATAATATTTAAATCCGAGAATTAACTTCTAACATATAACGTGGTTACTTTCGTATCTCTCACATGAGTTATACGGTTTTACCATTGTAGGGCACATGCAAGTTCAATCGCATTAGTGATCTGACTTGCATAGCCGTCTGCTATATGGTTGCAATGGACGAATGTATTGGACGAAAGTATGCTGCAGGAGTAGAAAATGTGGAAAATGAAAAAAATGAGATGGTTAGCACAAGGAGGTTTGCAGCCTTTTTGACAAACAAATGGTCATGCAGAGCATGCGGAACGCGTTTGGCATCAAAATCAAATTGTGAAGCATGCGCGGAAGCAGTCAATTGGGAATGCAGCAGTTGTGGAAGGACTGAGGGCATTACGCATTTGCACAGCAATTATAGTAATTATTCCTCGATAGATCAAAGAAAAGAAAGTATGGTCATGAATGAACCTGACATGGAATTGAACAATAGAAGATACATGATCCCGAATAACAATAACGAATTGTGCGCTCATATGACAGGTTGGCATTATGACTTAGAGCTTGATAAGATCATTATGCCAGAAAGCGGCCTGCAGTTTTACAATGGGATATCAAACGGCGACTTGTTTAACATATTCCATGAACAAGATTATGACTTTTTGCCTGTCAAGAATAGGGTTGTCATAGATATCGGTGCAAACATTGCCGACTCATCAATATACTTTGCAATGATTGGCGCGAAGAAAGTTATCGCCCTTGAACCATTTCCAAAGAATTTCGAAGTAGCTCAGAAGAATATTACTTTGAATGGTTTTACTGACAAGATAGAACTTCTTAACGCAGGTTGTTGTGGGGGTCAGAGCAAAGACATGGTACTTGATGCCTCAGCCAATGGAGTTGGTTGCCAATCAATGCAAAGCAGTTTAGGGAGCAATATTCATTTTTACACCCTTCGAGAACTTATAAATAAATACAATATCGATTCTCCTGCTGTCCTGAAAATAGACTGCGAAGGTTGTGAGTATGATATAATTTTGTCAAATGACAGGACTATGTTGGATAAGTTCTCTCACATTCAGGTAGAATACCATTATGGTTTTAGAGATATAAAGAAGCATTTAGTTGATGCAAACTTTGCAGTCTCTCATACAGATCCTAAATATGAAAATGGGATGGAAATTGGCTGGATTTATGCTACTAAAAGCTAAAGCTGATTGTTGGATATGGTTCTGGCAACTTGCCGGAAGAAATTGACTTGATTTTGAGTTTGATTTGAATCAAGTGTATATAGTCGAGAAAGTGGAAACATTTTCTGCTCGTCACTCATTTCATCAAATCTATCTGACTAGGTCAATTTTGTCGTGAATGCCGATTGGACAGAATTGGTAAAAATAACTTCAAGGGTAATAGACAATGCTGGTAGAAGGTGGGTCCGTCGGAATTAGATTCCCGCATGTAATCGGATTCTATCGCCAAAGCTTTAAAGCTAAATAACAACCTTTGCTGCTGATCCTATTGTTTAGGACCCACTCAACAGGTCGATGATAGACACCGCACATACGATCCGTTTTGGCATTTTTACATTGGTCACTATGATGTAGGAATTTACAGGAAAGCTACAGTAGATTACAAGAAGGGTCTGCGGAAGTCCCGCCCCAATGGTCGCCGATGGTGCAAAGTACGAAATAATCGAGTAAAAATGATACACAATTGGATATTGAGAAATTGATGGCTGAATACAATTTTACCTCTCAAGACATCATAAATGAGGGAAGAGAAAGAAGAAGAAAAATCCGCGGGAAAAGAGTTCTCGTGATATCTGCATACATATCCTCCTCCCTATTTTGATCGACGAGATTTGTATCATGGGACTGGTCTCTCATGCAATATATA
>JAICQW010000314.1 GCA_025937665.1 Nitrososphaeraceae archaeon
ATCGCACTGTGATTCCTTGTAGTAGTCGCATTTGGTTTCTCTTGTTCCCGAAATCAGATACACTTCTGAAGAGCTGCTGTCACAGTGCGATTCCTTCTATATATATTAAAATTCCATACGAAATCGGAGAAAAAGAACAATGTAGTCAAAAAGTACCATTTATTAAGGAAGATATGCTCGGATATACGATTCCCTAGGGGAGTCATTCTCCTAAAGATATTTTCATAGTATCTCAATGCTCTCCGACAGACTTACAAAGACACCCAAGCCCTATACTTTGATTCTAAAAACTAGCGAAGTTATTCTAGCAAGTTCAATGCTATTGATTGTTTTATTCACCCTTATTTTTTATGAGAACATTTAGAAGAATAAGCCCATCGACTCGGGAGACAGCAACGCCCTGGGCAGCACATATTGTTAGAAGTAACATGAAATATTTATTATCACGCTTTAGAGATAAAGACAGTATTGTGCAGAAATATAACCTATATACTGCGAAGAAGAAAAGCATAATCAGTAACTACTTTACTGGCAAAGTGAATATACTAGAGATATTAGGCGAAGAAAATTCATCTGAGCAAGAGATGTACCATGTTACCTTCTATGCTGGCGCGCTGACGTCGTTGCATTATCATGAAACTGATCAAATTCTGATTGCAACTAAAGGACAAGGGATCGTAGGCATAATAAATGGAGAGAGTGTCTTAAAACCTGAATTCGATCCGGACAATGTTATGCTTCTGAATGAGCACGACACAGTGTGTATACCAGCTAATATTATACACTTCCACGGTGCCATAAATAAGGAAGAATTCTCACATATCGCGATAATGAATATGTATAAATTTAACCAAAGCACTCGCAAAAGATCTACTACAAAATGGGAATATGATCTTCTTCTAAACATTGCACCAAAAGAAAAGAAAGCCGCGGAAAAATTTATGATTGCCGCGCAGGAAGAAATACGAGAAAGAATACAAACCACTATTTCAAAAACTAAAAAGTCATAGTTGAACAACGATCACAATTGATAATTTGGATCAAACAGGAAATAAATGGTAGAGGGCATGACTGCTACGGAATCCGTCGGAAGGAAAATAATTGGAGAAAAAGTCACCTTTCGATAGCCCCGAATCATAATGGTACGGGCACGTTCGAATTGATGTATCAGAGAATTACAGATCAAGTGGTAGCTCCCCGAGATGTTAGCGCCTTAAATCTCTAAACCTCCTTTATCTCATGCTGTGGTATATTTCCTATCACGCCAGCTAACTAACGTGTCGTTTATCCTTGCATCAATAATATAAACAATAAAGCCGAGCGAAATAATTGTACCTGCCACAGGAGATGCTAAAGCGTAAATGAGACTCTCAAAGAGACTAAATTTCAGTTGGATGATACTAGTCGAAATTATTGTAGCAATTGAGAGAAGATCTATTGTTACGGCTAAACTATGAAGTAACATATTGTTATCATGGCCATTCAGGTAAAGTAGTGGTGTGAATGAAAGTGGCAATAGAATAAAAGGATAGAGTGTTATAAAAAAGACGCCCATTGCTGCCAAAATGGTTGTCGTTTTTCTTTTGTGGTATCGGGGAACAACAATTCTTTGTAATACCTCCCACCGCCCTCTAAAAATTGATTCAATGCAGCC
>JAICQW010000319.1 GCA_025937665.1 Nitrososphaeraceae archaeon
GAAAAATTAGTCTTCATTGGAAGTTTGATTTTAGCTACAAATTTTATTCTATTTGTGTCAAATAATATTTTCGCAGTAGCGGGAGCAATAATACTGTTTGCGGTGGGTAATGGTCTTATGTGGCCATCTTTCATGTCCATATTGTCAAGGCGCGCTGGATCAAAGCTTCAAGGAGCAGTACAGGGTGTTGCAGGTAGTTTTGGGGGCCTGGCGAGTATCGTTGGGCTTACTTTGGGTGGATTTTTGTATAATTCAATTGGCGTAGCTTCTTTTCTAATTAGCGCCGGATTAATATTGGTTGTTTTTGTCATGTCTTTTCGACTATTGAAAGAGAAATAAAAGACTAAAAGAGAATTCCTTTAAACTATTTGAATGAGTCTTTTTGTTGAAAATGCATGGTTGAAATAGGTATAGCTGAATACTTTGACATGGGAGCAGCGCTTGGAATAATTGGTACAATGTTTGTGGTACTATATTACTCACGAAAGCAAGCACAAGGCCTATCAGCAGACATAGAAACAAAGATTCTAAACGACTTGGATGAGAAGGTTCGTAAGATGTCAGAAATAATAATTGAAAAGCCATCGATGCAAAAAGTCATATATAAACTTGAAAAGCCAGAAGAAGAGTTAGCATTTGCGTATTACATCTTGTTTATTTGTTCCCATGTATATGCGATGCGTCAAAGAAAAGTGCTTGATGACCATGAATGGACAAGATGGTTACTGTGGATGAGAAATTGCTTTAAGTATGGAACTATAGGTGAACAATGGAAACGGGTACAGTCAGAGAGATGGTTTAGTGCTGATTTTGAGAATTTCATAAACGAAGAAATAATGCCAAAACCAGGGTCTAGGCCTAAAGACTTCTAGCCTTTTCCAACATCTCTTACATGTGATTGACAGTAAAATGCTAAGCAATGAGTAGAATTTGGCAGAATGTGGCTCAACAGCTGTAATAAAACCGAAACCCGAATTATTTTAGTCTAATTTTTAAATAGCAGCCTATTATCAATGCAAACCCTAGATGATGCCTGGAACTCACAAGACTGGGATACTTCAAAGATCCCATGCCGAGAATGTTGTTCAGAAGTTCTTCTATTAATGCTGTCGTCTGCTTCATCAAGTCTAGAATCAAAGTTACGATGTTCTCTTGTAAGTCGTTCAATCGTGTCCGGTATACGTTCAATAAAATACACGGCCGCTGCAACCGTGGCTAGGCGGGTTTCATGGTATCCCATGACTTGAGGAGAACACTAAAAGATTTTTAAACACTATTGCTTCAGAATCTGAAGATTAAGAGAGAAACAAAACTTCCTCCGTATAGGTATCATCATCCACGGTTTTTGTTATCTATAACTATAAGAAAAGCGATTCCCACGCCAATCAGCCTTCTTAGAATAATAAGACCAACTCTATTTACACAACCCAGTCTTGGATATAATCCTAATAGAGATGAAGACTGTGGCGCTATTTTACGATGATAACCGTGCAATCAGAATGACTTAACACTTTTGTTGAGGTGCTGCCAAGTACAAGCTGTCTTAACTTACCCATTCCTCGTCGTCCCATAATAATGGTATCATAATTTTCTTTCTTACTATAATC
>JAICQW010000136.1 GCA_025937665.1 Nitrososphaeraceae archaeon
AATTGATGATATCCACCTAAGATAACGACAGGCAAGACCAGACTGAGTTTTACTATAAGCGTCCTACCGTAATCGGAAAGGAGCAGTTCATCTATATTTTGTATGTGAAACCACGCTAAAGACAATCCTGTTATCCCAACTACTCCAACGCAAATTGTGGAAATAACAGAAAATCTAGAGAGTATTATCAAAAGAATGGATTTAGGTTGTGCAATAATCTGGTGCACTTTACCGGAGATATCTTTACTAATTGGAATAACATTTGGAAACAATACGTAGAAAATATACATGAGACCTCCAATCCAGATCGAAACCACAACAGAATGGACAAAATCGGCAAGAATCCCCAATTGTGACCAAGTTACCAGGGAAGAACTATGACTAGTAACACTATTTGTGAAAATAAAGAGCAATACAGCAATTAGTAAAATATAAAGTAGAATAATTCCCTTAGTGCGCCTTGTAACAGAATTAGATCGATTGGCTTCATTGGTTACATCCCTACCATAATAGTAAGCAGCAAATGCCACGATAGCACAAGAGATTACTCTGATTAGCCATACTTTGCCGTTAGCTGTTTCGAAATACAGCAGTGCAAGGTTTTTCATGTATTCAGATTGAGTTTCACTTATAATGGCTGATTGAATTACTGGGATTAGCGTAGCCGCCGCTGCCATGACTATAGAGAGTATCATCACAGGATTAGTGAATCTTCGTATCAATATGAAATCAATAATATTTCTCAAACTCTGTTTGCGAATATCTTTCCAAATTATAATTTGACAGAAAACAAATCCCAAGACATATACCTGTCCTATTATAATGGGGATCTTTGCTACGGACATAATGGGAGAATATATAATATTGGTATCAGTAACATTTTTTATGACGGTATTTGCCGGTAAGAAACTACCAACCCTAACTCCAACCACGTAAGTCCCTTTTGACACATGTCCATCATCTAGAGATAGTGTGCTCCAAGAAACTGCATAAACACCATCTCCAATCAAATTCCTGTTTACCGTTACAGTCCCTCTTCTGTCATTGTCACCTGTTATTTTGAAATCATCATTATCGATTCGATTGCCTTCAGAATTCGTTATGTGAATATAACTCACCTTAGGATCTGGTCTCTCAGAAAATATGATAGATACACTTGATGGAAACGACTCTGGTTTTTCAATTAAGGAGTTTGGTTCCAATGTATATCTGTCAGGTATAGCATGGCCGTTTACCATGTTGAGTTTCGGTAGGAAGAACAATGACATAATAATAATTAGGGATGATACTGCAGTTACTTTAAGGATCAAATTTATTTTATAAGTCATAATCAATAATCAATTCAATTCAAGGCAAATACAGTTACTAATTTAATGAATGAAAAAAGAGATGGTGTTATTGTACACCGAATCAATTGCTAGTTGAGTTTCCTGTTTGATTCAGAATGCCAAGAAGTTCATTGTTTGAGACATAGGGCTCAGGAAATGATACATCTGTCCTTGAAGTTATACATCCAAAACCTCCTCGCTGGGCCTTCTGAACTACTCCATCTGATACTTGTTTTGTAGAGTTATCTTGATTTCCCTCACCCTCTGTATTTTGACACTGGAAATCAAGGGACAATGTTACATTGTTAATTGTACCAAAAAGTCTATAGTTGTATGTTGTTTCTACGGTAGGATAAAATACAGCCTCATAATGTCCGGGGTCTCTCCAAGCTGGCTCTATTTCAAAAACCTTCTTCTTGTCTCCAGCAGATATTTCAAATTTTAGATCCTTTTCGAGACCTTCAACCATTTTGCTTCCGTTTGCATTACTGTCAAGAGGATTAGATGGGTCGGCTGTTTTTACAAAGACTTCCGCTCCCGATTTGTCATCGACAAAAACTGGTTCGTTGATAGAACCCACGGTTATCCAGTAATCTTTGTTACCAATACTATATAGTCTGTTTTCATGTGCTGATGTGTCTTGAATCATAGAATTTAAGCCTCCTACAAGAATAGAAAGCAAACTTATCAAGATAATATTTCCAATTTTGCTTTTCATGTGTTGCACAATTATCTTTAATTTATTTAAATAAATTGGTACAACAATCGAACATTGAATGTAGTTATCGAAATTTTATTTTGAATTGTAGATGATATCTATATGGCAATTTGACAAAATAGGCAAATGGGAGGGAATCATTTTTGATATAATTTTGGAGCACGTCGGTACCCGTGACGTTATCGGTTCTAAAAGGGATTCTGGTAAAGGTTTAAAGCTTTTTTCATCATTTTGAAACTAATCTATCCGAAGTGCTGAGGTTTATGGACAATATTTAACTTTTAATTAGGACAGGAAGGTTAGCTGTGTTCGATTTTAAATCCCCGACAAAATTTTTAGATTCATTAAATCCGTCTATTGGCATAAGAAAACGAGCATCATCGATTTACAGACTTACTTTTCTTGCCAAATTATATGACGATTAATTAATATATAATTTTAAGAGGTTATCTCCTAGAAAAGAAAAGAATTGACAATAAAATCGTCGAAAATTATAACTCCCGAAAGAAACGAAAGGCGTGATTTGTTTAATTATAGCCTTATAAGACGTTTTTACAGAAGCAAACACTATCCGTTATCTTTACAGCTCTTTTTTGTAATATTACTCGTTATATTCATATATGATGGTTTTATTGGGCCAGATTCTTCTGACGCAAACCTAATTACTTTGTCTCTTTCTGGCATTTTTTGGTATCCGATGATATTTGGAGGACTTTTCTTTTTAGGTAGATCATGGTGTGCAGTGTGTCCTGTAGGAGCAATTGCGGGAGCTGCTAATCGTTTTAATCTAGGATTCAAATTTCCACGTCAATTAAGCAACTGGGGTCTTCCATTGTTAGCGTTTATAGGCGTTCTCTGGGGTTTTAGAGAATTTGGAATTAATGTCTTACGTGAACCCCTCATTACAGCTGTATGGATAAGTGGAGTAATTGCCGTAGCGATCTTAGTAAGCATTCTATTCAAAGGCCGCGTATTCTGCAGATTCATGTGTCCAATAACAACGCCATTAGCAGTAATGTCAAGAGTTGCACCAGTAGAAGTTAGGACAAAAACAATGGCTACATATTCAAATATGTCCAACAAACAGCGACAATATGCATCCTCTAATACGATTAAGAAACTACCTTTGATGCCAGAAATGTCAAAAGCTGATAACATCGGGAATATGACTAGTGTGGGAAAAATTGATCCTACTTGTAAATCATGTAAGACCCATGATTGCTTCAATGGTAACGAAGAAACTGAAGGTTGCCCATGGGGAGAACATCCAGCCACGATGACAAATAATTCGGCTTGCAGTATGTGTATGAAATGTGTTCATTCATGTCCACCAACAGAACCTATGCGTCTTAGACTCAGAATGCCATTCTCAGAATTATGGCAAGTATTTCGACCCAATATTTACGAGGCACTTACTATCTTCGTACTCATAGGCATATTCAATACCTTTCTTTGGCATGAAACAATCGATCTTTTTTTTCCTGGATTCAAACAAAATTTACTAGACGGAACCCAATCGTTCTTTCCATTCTTTTCTGAAGATCAGGTTGAAAAAGGCATTATTAGATATGTCATGTCTATTGGAATGGTACTAGGCATATACACATTAGCATCACTTGTGTCTAGTAAATTATCTGGACAAAAGCTAAAAACCAATTTTGCTAATTTTTCGTATTCATATCTTGCAGCCTTTTTTATTTACGGCATCATAGATTCTACATTCGGTCAGATTGCAAATAATGGCGGTCTTTATTTGACAGCAGCATTACACCACCTAGGTATCTATCTCTACATCTCACCAAACTTAATCGATCTCAGTTCTCTTGAGTGGTATTCAACGAAATGGATTATTGAAGCAATAGTTGCGGCACTTGTTGGAGGATATGTGGCATATAGGATAAGCCAAAATATTACTGGTAACAACACAAAAAAAATGATGCTTGCTGCCGCTCCTCATATATTAATGATACTATTTTTGGTTTTGATTTTTACAACCATTGTCCCACGGTGGTCTTAGCAATTGATAGTAAGTCGATATACATCTACTAATACAAATGCCTGTAATGTATTATTTCTTTTCTTGATTTTATTTATCAACGGTCAAGGATTAATTCAGGACGCGGCTGCTAATAATGGAATTCCTGAAAAGTGGGACAGGCTACTAATAGAGGAAATTCCATTACTTAAGGAAAACTTAGAAGGCATTATCAATGCGCTTGATGAAGGGAACTATACTATAGTGAGCGAACAGATCGATGATATTAAATCAGGAGGCCATTGGTCTAATGTAAGAAAAGAACTTGAATCAAGAAATGAAGCAGATCTTATTTCAAGTTTTAACAATTCACTCTCTAGGCTAGATAAATTAGTTGCAACCAAAAATATTTCTTCAATAGGCGAAGCTCAAATATTATCGAAGGATTTTAAAAAAATGGAACAGGCTTTAGCTCAACCTGTTATTGATTTCCAAAGGTTGCTTTTGATAGTTATCATAATAGGAACACTGATTGCTTTTGGATTGTATATAATACCAAAGGTACGAAAGAAGCTTGATATTAAATTTTAACCGAATTTTGATTTAAGAATACCGGTACGTGATATTGAGAACAATACTCCGCTAAAACTTTCTACACCTTTATTCTGGCAATTTTTTTGAACTGTAAAACTTTTTATCGAGTATATTCAGGACATCGGTTAAATCTGTCAGCCTGGATTTGCCTATTTTATTCTCCAGAATTTCCACTCCTCACTACACATTACAGCCGTTAAATGCTATAGTTCCCTGTTATTAATATGACTGATACCACTGACATTGAAGAGATTAAGGAAGAAAACGATAAAATAATTATGAAGATTTTCAATCTCGACTACGAGAAATATTTTTCTCATATTCGTCAAGACGAAGATTAATTTTTGCAATACTATATTAAATAAAACAATTAATAAAGAATGAAAAAACTTTAGTGGTATCGAAAGCCCACTGTGAAATATTATCCTTGACGTAATCTGGGATTGAATCATAAGTATCAGACACATTCTTTTCGATATTTCTGACGGTTGTAGCTAGCCTAACAGTCATCTCATTTTAACCTCCCTGTGGTATTCTCACGAAAACAAGTATAAAGAACCCGAGTAGTTAACGGGCCCGTCGGGATGAACGCTGATAAAG
>JAICQW010000256.1 GCA_025937665.1 Nitrososphaeraceae archaeon
AACTGCTGTTAGTACTGTTGCAAACGAAACGGCTAATGCCACCGAAACAGCAATGGATGAAACAGAAACTGCTGTTAGTACTGTTGCAAACGAAACGGCTAATGCCACCGAAACAGCAAGTAATCAGACCGGCAATCCAGTTTTGGATGCGCTAAAGAACATTTTCGGCGGGATTATGGGAAATAAGTAACTCTTGTCGCAGTTGCGACGAGTGAAACTTTTATTTCAAGTACTTATTTTTTAGATTTATTGAGCAACATTAATTACAAGTTATCAACTATCGATCGTAAATTTTCTGGAATTTCCGATATTGTGCCTGTATGGCTCTCATTATTCTGAAGCACATCTTGCCCAATTCTGCGAATCTTTTGTGTAGCTATCAGTGTATCTATCGCAGACTCAATATCTTTATGAGAGAAATATCCCTTCAGTTTTTCCTTAAGAATTTCTTCTGAATCATATTTATATATACAGTGTTGTATCAGCAGTAGTTTTTCATCGTATGAAAAATTAGGCACGCAATTATATCTGAATTAACCAAATAAAAATCTCTCTTAATTCGAGTATCCTTCTAAATGCTCTCAAAGAGTAACAATACATGTATTAATCTGTAATATCACTATAGATTGTCTTAAATGCGCCTGGTAATGAAGTTTGGGGGCACCGCCGTAGATTCTGGAAAAAAAATTGTCCATATTACTAATCTAATCAAGTCTTATCATGATAAAGGTAACGACATAATTGGAGTTTTTTCTGCAGTAACGGGGATGACCGATGAGATCTTGAATGTTTCAGGATATGTCCTGAAACGTGACAAAAGAAAGATCAAGGATTTTATCAACAAGACTAGAAAAATACATGTTGATATTATTCAAGACTGTGTCAAAAATAAAAGTCACAAGGCCAAAGCAATCGAAGTAGTTGAAGCTCTTCTAAAAGAGATGGAGAATATTTTGAATGGCATTGTAATGCTATCAGAGGTGACAGAAAAAGCAATGGATTACCTTCTTTCTTTTGGAGAACGACTTCTTACTCCCATAGTTTCTTATTCTCTGCTAGATAAGGGACTTGATTCCGTATTCCTAACCGGACAGGAAGCAGGGATTTTAACTGATTCAAAATTTGGTCATGCGCGACCACTTTTAGATACTACTAAAATACGAGTAAAGTATAACATCGATCCTCTTCTAAAAGAAAATAAGATTCCTGTTATTACCGGATTTATTGGTGGAGATCAAAATGGAAACATAACCACTCTGGGAAGAAGTGGATCAGATTACACTGCCACAATTATCGGTGTTTGTGTAGATGCTGATGAGGTTTGGTTATGGACCGATGTAAACGGACTTATGACTGCAGATCCACATATTGTAAAAGAAGCACGGGTCCTTAAAGAAGTATCATTTGCAGAAGCAATTGAATTATCGCTTTTTGGTGCGAAGTATATGCATCCCAGGGCACTTGAACCTGTTATGGACACAAAGATTCCAATTAGAATAAGGAATGCATTTAATTTATCAAATGAAGGAACAGTAATCTCTAAAAATCCAAGCAAGTCTTCACAAAATATAGTAAAGTCAATAATAGCTATCCGCAATACTGCATTGATTGATGTTAGCGGGGGCGGGATGGTTGGTGCGCCCGGAACAGCAGCGAAAATCTTTGACGCATTGGCTAGAAAAAGCGTGAATATTATGATGATCTCTCAAAGCCCTTCTGAATCTAGTATCTCAATGGTAGTAAAAAAAGACGATTTAGATACTGCCACAACTACACTGGACCTGACACTGCTTGACAAAGTCATTAAAAATGTTCGAGTCAACGAAGATGTGGCAGTAATTGCAGTAGTAGGTTCTGGTATGCGGGGGATTAAGGGAATTGCTGCTAGAGTTTTTTCATCTGTTTCAAAAGATAATATCAATGTAATCATGATTGCACAGGGATCTTCCGAACTAAATTTAGCCTTTGTCGTTGATAATACTGACTGTGAAAAAGCAGTAAGATCATTGCACGAGGCTTTCATGCTTGGAAAACTTAAGTGATCATTCCAAAATCATGTTCTGTCAAATGACTACAATAGTGCACAATAGTTCTTGGACATGTGAGCTTGTATAAAAAATGAATATTAAAATACAATTGGAATTAAATACACACAATTGTACACGTTTGCTCATATAACTGACTGCCATTTAGGCTCATGGAGAAATCCCAAGCTCAGAGATCTTAATTTACAAGCTTTTGAGAAATCTATATCAATCTCTATAAAAGAACAAGTTGATTTCATTTTGATTACCGGAGATTTTTTTGATGTAAATATTCCTCAACTTGCACCAGTAAAGAGAGCTGTTGAAATATTAAAACAAGCAAGAGACTCAGGAATTGCAGTATACATGATATACGGTTCACATGACTTTAACACGGCCAATATTTCCATGATAGATATTTTGCACTCTGCAGAACTGT
>JAICQW010000211.1 GCA_025937665.1 Nitrososphaeraceae archaeon
ATATCGGTTTTCCATGTTCCAAAGCAATCACACCGCTATTGAAATGTGTGGGAAGGACAATCGTATCATCTGGGAAATCCTTTAGAATTCTGTTATGGTAGCTGTCATAAAGATCCTTTGCAAATTCTTCTGCTTTATCTCGTAGGTCAGGCCGTCCTACACCATCTGTAAACAGGGTATCGCCCGTGAATAGGTAGTTAGCATTTCCGCCATCCAAATTTAACTTAAAAGACATGCTCCCCTTTGTATGACCAGGTACGTGTATAGCATGGAATTCAATTCCATTGCTTATAGCCATATTATCATTATTTTTAATCTGATGTATATTTAATCCATTATTATCGTCTCCAACTTCATATCCTTCTAGCGAGCTTACATACAGATCTGCGCCAGTCAATTTAGCAAGCTTAGTTGCACCTGACACATGATCTGCGTGCATATGGGTGTCAATTACCTTTGTTATATTCAAGCGATTATCCTTAGCGACTTTCATAAAAGAATCCTCAATTGCACATGTCGGGTCTATTACAACAGCATTTTTATCATTATTTGAACCAACTACGTATCCCATACAGCCTTTGGAAACTCGTCTTACTTGCCATATAGTCGCAGATAAATTCTCAGAATCTGGCAGCATTGCAATATCGTATATGTTGTTCCATTGAGCCATTCCCCCCTTCAAACTCTTTACATCATATCCAAACTGTGACAGAACCCTTGCGGCCATCATTGATCGATTGCCATGGGAGCAGACCGTAATAATCTCCTTATCTTTTGGAATATGTTCCATAGCAACCTGGGTTGATGATAACAATTGGTCAATCGGCATTAGAGGCGGATCCTTGTATTTATCATATGAAATCTTCCATGCTCGGTACTCTTGTGGAGTTCGAACGTCCAAAATGTAAACCTCATCATTCCTATCTATTTTTTGCTTTAGTTCGCCGGCTTCAATTTCCATATATTAGATCCCTAATATCGAGCCTATATATCATGATTTGTCATATTAAAATTTCATTTTAAAAAGCTTGGTAACTTCCTCCGTACCTCCCTATCTCATGTCAATATGAAAACAATATCATTCATTAGTTTGAGCACAAGTGCTCGAGTGTAGACAGGTAAATAATTAACATTTGCATCTGCATCTTATAAGTATAAGTATACAATTAACCATATATTGTGTTCATTGGGAACTGAGGATCTGCATTGTTTGATTGAAGATTGGAAAGCAAATGTTGTTAACTCTCTTATTTCGTCAAACCAAACAGAAAGGTTAGCAGAGTACTCTCTTCATGTTTCCAGACTTTTAGCATACCCTGATTTGGATGTAAACGCAAAGTTAAAGGAAATAGATAGTATGAGCGATGAGCTCAGTCTATCAATAAAGAAGTTAACAACACCCCCCAGGCCTACACAATTGATAGATGAGATCAACAATTATTTGTACAAGGAAAAGGAGTTCAAACCCAACCTGCAGGACTATTATAATCCTCTGAATAGCTATCTTAATGTTGTTATAGAACGCAAGACAGGAATACCAATTACTTTATCGATATTATACATGCGTATTGCGCATAATTTGGGGTTAATTCTATATCCAGTTAATTTCCCGTCACACTTTTTATTAAAGCATATTTTGGATGGAGACAATAGCGAGATAATTATTGATCCTTTCAACAAGGGAAGAATTATGGACGATTATTCTTTGAAAGAATTGCTTGATCAGTTTTTCCCCCAGAGAAATGTTCCTTTGACTCGGAGTTTTGTTGAAAAGGCAACAGCAGCTCAGGTGATAATTCGCATGCTAAATAACCTCAAAAGTAGCTATTATGAGTCACAAGATGTAGATAAGGCTGAAATTGCAAATGAAATGATAATTTCCATTGACCAGCATAGCCCAGATGCAATAAGAGATCGAGGGATGATTTTGCTAAAAAGAGGAAAACCATTTGAAGCACTAGAAATGTTAAAGTTATACCTTGAGCTTGATCCCGAGGCTTCTGATGCAGACGCTGTACTTGATATCATAAGGCAGACTCGAGAATTAAATAAATAAGTAAATAAACTAATAAATAATAATAGTAGGGTAAGTCTGCTTGGGGCCTTAATCAATCTAACGATCTATCCATCTAACATTTATCCACTAATCATACGCCTTCTTCTTCTCAACAATGCGCCGTGATGATAAAGTAAGCAAATAGAAAACGTATACCAGTGGGCTCTTATTGGAATGCAGCAGCAGTAAGAGATGGGGAGTAAGTATGATTTTAACTAAATGAAATTACGAATGAAATTATCAAGAACGAATTATGTTTGAGGCAGTTTCTTCTGTAACTTTAGGAATAACTCCTTGGCATTCTTTCTTGATTCTTCAGTTAGCTCTTCATTGAATATCGTATTACTAAGAGCATCTAGTACTATTTGCCATTCAGATTCAGTTAGATTTACCTGCTCCTTACCGCCTGCCATTCCTGATACATGCTGCAGTTTGTGACTCTAATAAAATCTTATTCTTATCCGACAGAGGAATAATTCGTGTCTTTAAACGAAAACGCTACAACAAGGCATTACTACGTTTACCCGCTCGTAAATTGTGTTAACAGGCAAGTATCAGATTTCTTGATTTATTTTGATCTATTTAATAAATTTCAGTTTTTCTAACTCTAAACAACAACTCCATAAAAACTCATTGCGCAGCGTCTTTGTCGAACATTGCTGTAATAACATATTAGTGGGTCCAATTGGCTCCTTTTACCTTAAACCAGTGCAAGCGCTGCAAGGTTTTGTGTTCATTACCACCTATAACTACCTGCTTGTTTACTTTATGTATTCTATTTTATCAACAATTAAAACTAGATGACCGGAAATGTTCGTTCCAATTTATTTTTTACTACTACCACTATAAGTGACTTTAGCAGGCATTGTAGAGTTTCCAAATTCGTTCGAGTATGCCGAATAAAGTGTAATTGTCTGTCCATGTTTTATTTCATAATTTGATATCGGGTTTATGACCATTCTGTATTCATCCTTGAGCGCAATTAACTGGCTAGCCAATGGATCTGCCAGCAATATATGCATGTTATCACCTAAATCCATGACCCGACGTGCAATAATAATTCCTGGACCCCATACATTTTGGTTACCATTTATATCACTCACAATAAAG
>JAICQW010000009.1 GCA_025937665.1 Nitrososphaeraceae archaeon
AAGCCTGATTATATTCAAATTAAAGATGTATCACTAGATCTGAACGAAAAATTTGATGTAATATTTGTGGGATGGATGGATCCCGGAGTTGATTTTAGAAAAGCTATAGCAAATAGCACGGACATTGTCGTAACAACTCTCGATCAGGGAATTAGCTTGGGAGCAGAATTTGAAGAGTTTGGATTTCGTAGGATAGCTTGGTGGAGGACTCCTTCCTGGCTGGATGTAAACTATCAGATTATGAATAAATATTATACAAAGATGTCAAACCAGATATATGAAAAACTGTTTGATTTACGTGGTGCACACAATCTATGGTATATTTATACCAAGGATTTAGAGTATGGTGTTACAATTAAGAATGCATTAATTCATTCCCAACAAGAGAATCAAGCTAAATATGATTTTGAAGGGGTGATGGATGAATGTGGTTTTGAATATTCTGAAGATTCACAATTTTCAAAAAAAGTTGATAAGAATAGTTTGTATTCATTATGGAATATCGAATTTGAATAGCTCGTATGGTAATCGTTACCATTTTTTCATCTCAAGATTTCGAATATGATAGAAGAGATATTGTTGTGCATATCCACCATATTTACCAAAATGGTTTCTCATTATTTCTGACAAGATTGAATATTGGTTATCGCTTAGTTTTTTATTCGCATTCATCTTAGTTGAATTTCTACTGTTAATTAGCCTGTGGTAGTACTTGAAAATTGCACGACTCATCCATACGTCAATTGGAAATGCTTCTGTTTTTTCTAGAGAAAATAACAAAATGCAATCTGCTATTTTATTTCCTATTCCATAAACACTAGTTAGTTTTTTTCTTGCTTCATCATATTTAGAGCGATATAATTCGTCAACTGTTAAAGCTCCTGTAACAACTTTTTCTGCAATTGATTTGATAGCTTTTGCTCTATATCCAACACTGCACGAACACAAGTCATTGATAGATGCGTTGTATAGATTCTCCATTGTGGGAAATGTAAAGAATATCTTGTTATCGATCTCCTTTTTAACACCAAATTTCCGGGATAAATTTTTTAACATCATTCGTATCATTGAGATATTTGTGTTACTCGAACAAGCAAAAGAAATCATACACTGATAGGGATCTTGACGTATCAAGCGTAATCCTCCATATTTTTTTAGTAGGTTTAATAAGATTGAATCATTGGAAAAACCTGCAAAAATCTCTTGAATATTATCATCTAATCGAAAGATGAAATATTGCCAATTATCAAGCTTTGGATTCGAATAAAATTCTATTTCTCTATCTGTGATTGTAAATTTTAGAATAAAATTTCCATAAGTTCCATACCATGAATTTTCATATTTTTCCCACAAAAACATCTGTCCGCTATTGATACTAATTTCAGGATTAAATCTAGAATCTAACAGCATTTGTAAATTTTATTCAACATTATTCTTATCAGGCTTTAATAATTCTCTAGTTTTCACCAAATCTGTCTCCAAAGCTTCAATTATCTTGGGAATTTCTTTTAGAGAACACTCCAAACATATATTCTGCAATGAGAGAGGATATGTAAAATATTTTTCTTGCATCTGAATATCTTTTTTACAACTTATGCATTTTTTTATTTTATAGGGATCTGTATTTTTTATTATCATATAGAAATCAATCGTTCATGATGATTAAAGATATATTAAATTTTTAATGGTTTATTGGTTTGGTTGACTTGCAAAATTACTCTCCAGTGCAATCTTCAATTGTCTAAAATATTTGTTCGTAGTTATCTCTCCGTCATCTCCTACTGAAATTAAATTAAAGTTTGGAGTATCTAAGGATACAAAGTCCCATTTCCAGTATGCTAGCCCCCAAATACCAAGATCCTTAAAGGTCTTTACAAACTGATTTGCTTCCTGTTGATTTATGTCACTTTCAAAAGGATTTATCTCGTAAACCGATGCCCCCTCTTCGTTGACAATCTGCTCTCGTAGTACATTGTTCCATTCACCTACGTATATTGGGACTCCAGTGATGTTTGAAGCTCTAAGAAAGGTATCCAATCTGGCAGCCTGATATGAGCCTACTGTTGGTAACCCGTAAATACTTATTTTAAAAACAATGTTGGTGCTGTTCTGTGGCTTCATTTTTGCCAAATTTTCTGGTATTAAAGTTATGGGACTCTTTAGATCCACAGGAATGTTCATACTGTAAACAAGTTCTTTGCTTGTTAATTTCCTTAATTCATTAACCATAAATGTATTAAACTTTCCAATTTTTTCCCATTGATCGACACTGTGAACCTGTGGCTCACTGAGAATTTCGTAACCTAAAGTGCTTTTATGGCTGTCAAGAGTGCCTGCTATTTTTTTCAAAAATTCAGCTTGTAGAGTCCAACCGTCAGTACCATTAGTGTCCTTCACAGCTCGATTCCACCAATCTGTCCACCATGCTTTTGCAGGCGCATATTTGGGTCCACCACCATTTCCAGCAGGATAAGACGGATTATCTTGAAATAGGAAAGAAGGAAATCCTGTTCCTCTTTGTGGATTAAACCAGGAAGAAGTATGGAACTGGTGGTTGTCATAAATGACATTAACATTATACTTATCTGCGGCTTGTGCAACAGATTGTAGCTCAAGCATAAAATTAGTTGGATCTCTTTCATAAGATTCCCAATAAAATACGAACCTTACATGATTCATCCCAGCCTCTGAAATTAGTCTAAAACTATCATCAAAATAGTTGGCTGGCATAATACTTCCTATAGTTCTGCTCTGTGGCATACTTGTATGATACCCTTTCATATTTACGCCAAAGAATATTTGCTCTGACTGCTGAGCGTGAGAATAGAGTACAAATGAATTAGTTAACAACAAGGAGGAAATTACAACTGACAAAACTAATTTAAAACTAATAACGTCTCTTGTTAAACCAATACTACGCATTTGATCTAGGGTAAATACTAACATTATAAAATAGTTTCCAGGCAATCACTTGTGCTATATTGATTCTGATTGAGATTCTAGCTCAATTTTTCTTAATTTACTTCCACAATCTGGCCATTATCTGGAGCTATTGCATCAAAACCATATTTTTCCTTGATTTCAGAAGCGAATTTTGTACATGACATATCATCACCATGAACAGTAAGAACTCTTGGATTACCTTTGATTTTGTTAAGTATCTCAAATAGTTCTGTTCTACTACTATGCCCGGAAAATTCATAATGTTTTACTTCTGCCAGACTTTTCTTTGTCTTTCCATTATAAGATACAAGTCCTTTTTCAAGGAGTAGTCGACCTGGAGTACCTTTACCCTGATACGATACCAATGCAATACCATTATTGGGATTCTTCGCTATTTCCTGCAAATAGAACAATGCTGTTCCACCTACGAGCATTCCTGCAGGTGAGATTATTACTCCTGGTTCTTTTACCAAATGTTTTCTTCTTTGCCATCCTTTAACCCATTCAATTTCCGTTATTATTTTCTTAAATCCCTCAGGATCTCTTAGAAATAACGGGTTTCTTAGCATTATTTCATTAGCTTTTAGTGCCATCCCATCCATGGATATTCTATGTTTGAAATTGTTAACTTTCAAAACACATGCTATCTCTTGTGCTCTTTCTACTGAAAAGGCGGGTATGAAGAGTGTTCCCCCTCTTTCAACCACATTATGAGCAAATTGTACCAGATTTTTTTCTGATTCTTCCCTTGGTGCCTGTTCTGTTTGAGAATAGGTACTTTCAATAATTAGGATATCAACTTCGGGTAAATCTAAATCTGCAGGTCTCAGTAATTTTGAACCTCTTTTATTAATATCACCTGTGTAAAAAATACGCTTTCCTTCAACTTCTACGAGTATTGAGGAACCGCCGATAATGTGTCCAGATTCGTACAAGGTAATTTCCATGTCATTAACCAAATGCTTTTCCTTATACTGTAAGGTCTTTGAATGACTCATCATATTGTTCAAATCTGCATATTCAAAGGGCAAATAAAATCCAGATATTTTGAGCATATCTTCAATAAGTAAATCAGAAAGTTCGAATGTTGGGTTTGTTCCCAAGACTGAGATATTAGAACCGGACAAAAACAGTGATGGGATATATCCCGAATGATCCAAATGCGCGTGCGTAAGAACTACCGTGCTGATATCTTTTGGCCGCACGTGAATTGGAAAAGATGGTTCTCTCTTTAACATCACGCCATAATCTAACAAAATATTAGTATTGTTTGATGTTACCAGAAATCCTGAACGTCCGACTTCTTTGCCGGAACCTAAAATGGTTATTTTCATATAATAATCTCTTGTTTAAATAGACGGGTTTTAAGTCTTTCATTTTTCTCCAGTAGTAATCAAATTATAAACGACAGAATAAATTAGAGTTACTGTAATTATAAAATTTGTCAAGAATCGTTATTACTGGCAATCCGGGAGTGGGAAAACGTACTATTAGCAAATTGTTATCAAAAAGGTTAGGATTCAAATTAATCAATCTAAATGAATTTGTAATAAAAAATAAGCTAGTTTACCCCGATAAGACTCTAGGTGTATATGATGTGCACATAAAAAAAGCATCATTACTGCTAAGAAAGGAAATTAAGCTATGTGACGATGTGATTATTTCAGGACACCTTGCTCCGTACTTGCTGATGCCCAATCACGCTGATTTGGTCGTGGTCCTACGACGTTCGCCGCGATATCTTTTACAGACATTTAAGGAAAGAGAATATACAATATCGAAAATAAGACAGAATATAACAAGCGAGATTCTTGGTATAACGTTGTATGACAGCATGAAAAAATTTGGAAAGCAAAAAATCATTGAATTTGACACCACAAAAACATCTAGCAAAGACATTATCAAACGCCTAATTGAGGCACTAAATGATGATTCAAAAAGGACAATGGAGACTATTGATTGGATGCCTATATTAAAACATCAACAGGACATTTTGGACCTGATATCATACTAACTGCAAAACAACAATCTCAATTGCCAATACTAGGAATCTTTACCCTTATCCACCCAATCTAACAGGATTTAAATAATAAATGATGATGAGAAAAAACATCATCCGGTTTTCATGATGCGTAGAGTAAGAATTGGTGTTGATGTTGGGGGTACGTTTACCAAATCAGTAGCAATAGATATGGACACTGGTAGGATAATCGGAAAGGTTACGGTTCCAACCTCTCATTTCTCACAAGAGGGCGTATCAACCGGTATTGTAGAATCACTAATCAAACTTATACGCAAGGAAGGCATCAATGAATCAAATATTGAATTAATATCGCACAGTACAACACAGGCTGTAAATGCATTATTAGAAGGCGACACGACAAAGGTAGGAATTATTGGGATGGGAGTAAGTTTGGAAAAAAATGATATCATGAAAAGAACAAACCTGGGTAATGTTAAGTTGGGACCTAACAAATATTTGAAAACATGCTATAGATTTTTGGATACTTCAAAGTTCTTGGATGAAAAAGAAATTTCACAAGTAATAAAAGAATTGAAGGATGAGGGAGCAACGGTTCTTATTGTTAGTGAAGCATATGGCGTTGATGATCCTAGTAATGAATTATATGTTATGAAAAAATCAAATTTACCAGCAACTGCAGGTCATGAACTAACAGGAATATACGGTCTGGAAATAAGGACACTAACTGCCGCAATAAATGCTAGTATCTTATTAAAGGCCATTGGTACCGCAAAATATGTTGAAAAAGCTGTTCGTCAACAAGAAATTTCCGCTCCGCTCACAATAATGAAGGGGGATGGTGGTGTAACTGATATGAATACTTTTAAGACTAAACCAATTTTGACAGTTTTATCAGGACCCGCTGCAAGCGTCGCAGGGGCTCTGTTACATTTAAGAATACTTAATGGGATTTTCATAGAGGTTGGTGGAACATCAACAAATATTTGTGTCATAAAAAATGGTAAACCTGAGATCAAATACGTTACCATAATGGAGCATCCAACATGTATAAAATCATTAGATGTGAGAGTCGTCGGAATAGCTGGTGGTTCTCTTGTGAGATGGTCGGGGAAAAAAATAACCGATGTAGGACCTAGGTCTGCACATATTTCCGGTTTAAAGTATTCGTGTTTCGCTGAACCTCAAGAATTAGAAGGAGGACAAATAGTAACATTCATGCCAAGAGAAGGGGACCCGATTGATTATATTGGAATCGAAGCTGGTGCTGGTAAGAGGTTTGCGATAACCACCACTTGTGCTGCTAACGCTTTGGGAATAATCCCGGATAATGATTATGCAAAAGGGGATAAAGAATCTGCACAACTAGCGTTGTCAATCTTGGGACAGAGATTAGGTATGAATATGGAAGAGGTAGCAAACAAAATTCTAGATATTTCAACCAAAAAGATACTTCAGACTATTAGAACTTTAATCAGAGAATACAAATTAAAAGATGATAAATTTGTATTAATAGGTGGTGGCGGTGGTGCATCGGTCCTTGTTCCACTCATTGCACAGAGATTAGAGTGTCAATTTAGAATAGCTGACAATTCAGAAGTCATATCCTCTATTGGTGTTTGTACTGCATCAATTCGAGAAGAAAGGGAAAAGATAATAGATAAACCCAAACCTGATGACATATCTCTCTTTATTCAAGAAGTTGAAAAAATCGCTATTTCCAAAGGTGCGCTTCCTGAATCGATATCTAGTCAATCTGAATATATAAGTGAGAAGTCTCTTTTACGTGTTACTGTTTATGGTAATATGAAGTTAGATGTCAGTGTTAATGATGCAAAAGAAATTGATGATGAGGAAGCGGAGGTATTGGCGTGTGAGCTCTTTGGTATCAATGAAGGTGTACATAGAATATTTAATATGAAAGATTATTACATTTTTGCATGTGAAATACATAAAAAGAAATTGTTTTTGAAATCAAGGAAACAGCCCGTTCTGGTACTAGATAAATTTGGTCATGTGAGAGTATCTATTGAAAATGCTGATATCTACAGTGGCAGTCCTCATGAAATGAAAGAAAAAATTGAATCATTAATTGATCAACATGGTTTCTCAAAAGACGAACTCGCGCCACAAATACACATTGTTGATGGAAAAAGAATTTTGGATTTTTCTAGCTTGTCGTCCACTGCACATGTCCTTAAAGCAGTAACAGATGAGTTAGATAGAAGCGTAAACAATCAGGTAACAATAATTATTAAGGTATAAAGAGAGATATTATCTAAAACAAAGATAATGATTTAAGAAATAATGCGATATAACACTGCTTAAATCAACTTTAGCAAATTCATTGGGAATTGAATTTGTGGATATTATCTCCTTTATTCCGGCCTTGAGTAATTTTTCTTTTGCATCATTGAGTAAGAGTGCGTGAGTACTTACGACATATATATTACCAATACTATTTTTTTTCAGAATTTCAGTAGCTTTTATGATACTATTACCAGTGCTTATCATATCATCCACAATAAGAGCATCTCTATTCTCCAATGGCGGTTGTTCGCTAAGTGAAATCGATACGTCTCCGGTGAATCTATCTCGTGTTTTTATTAACGACAGCATATCTATATCGATAACACCTGCGAATTTCTTTGCTCTTTCTATTCCACCTTCATCAGGGGAAATGACTATGGGATTGTTCAAATTAATATTTTTTTTAATATAACTAGCTAAAGAGGGGACAGCACTTAGATCCACAGTTTCAAAAGAATAATTCAGTGATCCTGGATTATGGCTATCAATAGTTACTAACTTTGTAGCTCCTAGCGACGCCAAAATTCGTCCAATTAGATTAAGGGTTACTATCTCTCCGTCAACAAATACCTTATCTTGTCTTGCGTATGCCAAGTACGGATTAACTACACAAATATCGCTGGCGCCGTCTTCTTTGCACTTGTGGATAATCATGAACAATTGCATGAGATGCTGATCAGTAGGAGGGTATGTGGAATGAATTATGATGCAATTCTTTTTGGCTACATTATCGAGTCTGATTTTGCTTTCTCCGTCTGCAAATACACGTAATTCGGTATTTTTATACGGCACATCCAGATCTATTGAAACCTTTTTTGCAAGAGATGAATTACGGTTATCTGAAATAATTAAAGTGTTGTTTTTTTGCAATGTAAGAATATGAAAATATTTTTTGAACAACTATTTAAAAGTGTTAAATTAGCTTCATGAATTCGTTATTCTGTGTATGGAATGTAAAATGTTTTCATATCTTCAGCCAAATCTACATTCCTGTGAATGGCTCTAGCTTCGTCCAAGAGAAGATTTGGATCATCATACCTTGAACTGAAATGGGTGAGAATTAACTTGCTACAATGAGATTCCTTGGCGAGTATAGCAGCCTCAGTAGAAGTTGAATGAAATGTCTCTATTGCTTTAGTCTGGTAATCATGACTATAAGTCGATTCGAAAATTAAGATATCGCATGAATTAAAAAAATCTCTAAGTTCAGGAGACGGTCTGGTATCCCCAGACACACCTATTTTACGACCCTTTCTATGGGGCCCAACGACTTCATTTGATTTTATTAGTTTTCCATCAACAAGTACGTCTTCACCACGTTGCAGCCTTCTATACAAATCTCCTTTAGGAATGGAAAGCTTCGAAGCATTCTCAACGTTAAATACTCCTGGTCTGGGATCTTCAGTGATGCAAAAGGAATATGCGGGTATTGAGTGGTCAGCTTTACAACAGCTAATGTTATAATCATCTTCCGATGCGATTACCCCTTCCTTATCAATAATGTGAATAACTATTTCAAACGCCAATCCAATATTGATAATTCGAAAATTTTCGTGGATAAATTCTCCCAATCTGGGCTCACCATAAATATCAATTTTTTTTGTACGGCCTAAAAGAGACATAGTTTGGAAAAATCCTATTAGTCCTAAACAATGGTCAATATGCATATGAGTTATGAAAATTTTCATTTTCTTATTTAGCCCTAATTTTCCTTGAAGGAAGTTCTTTTGCATTCCTTCACCTGCATCAAATATCAGCAACTCCCCTCCTCTTTTAACCACAATAGATGACAAGCACCTTTTTTCAGTTGGAATGGCTGCGGATGTTCCAAGAAAAACAATCTTCATGTCGACCATAAATAATACTCATTAAGTGATCTGGTAAATTATAAGCGTTTGTTTGAACAGTAACATCATGAAAAATCATTAAGATTGATGTCTATTGATGTCTATTGGTCCTTAAATACCATCTAATCGAAATTAGCCAAAATATTGAAAAAATCTTTAAGGAGTAGTTTTTGGTTTTGAGACAGAACATCGTAGGATTCAATAAATTCCTTTTCTATAGAAATCTGTTCTTTTAGGACGGAACGAAACTTATCAATCGTTATAGGCGTGATGTTATCAATTTCACCGGTAGTGTAAGCATAAATATATGCACTAATAATTTTTATTACAAATGATGGTATTGTTTTTAATAAGAGTAAAATACTTTTTTTCATGACGTCATTACCAGATATATTACTATTCATATTATTGAAGTAAGACTCGAGTATTGTCATTCTGATATTTCCCAGCTCTTCAATGGACGATGCAACTAAAATTCCTGTTTCTGTTAATTCATAGAACGGAACTCCCTCTAACTGGAGTGCTTTTGGTCCACGCCTAAGTGGCAGTCGACCTGCTTCTTTAACCACACCTGAGGGTATCAAAACTTCATCGAGATCTTTGAATATTCCGGAATAGATATTCTGCCAAAGAATTCCATTACTCTTTGCAATTGCGTGTGCAATGGCCGTTCGAGTCTTTAGTTCTGGATTTTTTTCCACTGCCAGATGAGTAATAATGCCCCTTTGTCTTTTAGCCTCGCCTGTGAACTTATTTTTCTTTGTTTTAAAAGTATCAAAGATAGCAATATGTGGTGTTTTATGTCTCAAAGAGCACATTCACCAGCTATTAGGAGCATATTTTCCAATTATCAATCAAGTCTTTTATATTCTAATTGTATGATTTCTGATTATTATTTCAGTACTTTGATTTAAATAGCAAAAAATTCAAATTCTGGGAGTTTTTATGTCAAAATTATAATTTTTAGATAATTACTATTAACAAGAATTTCAATAACTGCCAACCAATTTGCTGCTAAATGAAATCAACAATTGTATGTTGATCCTTTACATCCTCTTTAAACAACAGATTTAGTTCCGCTTTCAGAGTGTCTATTCTACTGGTTAGATATTCGTTTATCTTAAATTCTGAGCAAATGTTTAGTGCGGTTTTTACATATTTCTCTACGGAACCTCGTGATACTGTCTGTAATAATTCATTATGGCACTCCAGGCACTTACCAACTAATGGCATCCTTCTATATTTTTGTCCACATTTAGTACACCTAAATGACTGAGATGAATAGGCTCTCAAATTTCCCATGATATCAGGTAAGATGTGAGTCGTCAAGACCATGGCCATTACCTCATCGGCATCAACGGCATTAATCAATTTGGCAGTAGTTATTTGCATTTTTAGCTTTTCTTCCATCGTGTTCAGAGTTGAATACAAACTCTGTGATTGATCCAGCATGATATTGTCAGTGGGATGAGTGAATTTATAATCAAAGAATTGATTTGCCTGTCCCAGTCGATATTTGACGAGATCAATGTTATCGATTACACCGGTCTTTTCCATATTCCAAGAAGATCTATAGAAATTCAGTGGATATTTTTCATCAACATCGATGTTGTGGGCTTGCCTCTGAACTTCATGTGGAAAAACTAAAGGTTGGATAAGTAATGGGGCGTCCATTAATCCACCAATTCTATCAGGGAGGTATTCCTTCGAAAAATTTAGAAAAATATCCATTAGTAGCATTATAGAATCTGCGTCGCCATCACAATCTCTTCGTTTAGCAGAATGCCAGATTGGTGAACCAAGACAAACCTGGGAATTGACAAATCCTATGACTCTACCAATTATTCCTACCGAAGTATGTGGTGCTAGACCGACAATTAAGTGCCCAATCAGATCATCTATTGAATTTATGTTGTAAAATGCTTCAAGCCCATAAAATCGAGTGAGTTCTTCATCTACAAACTGAGCGATTTTTACGAGATGTTCTGCGGCATGAATTGGTATTATTACATCTTGTATGAATAATTCCACTAGTTGTTCTGACGATTCCAATTCATTGCCTTCATGATCTTTTAGATATCCGAGAGCCCTTAGCCTTGTAATATCTGATTTGATCCATTTTGGCTTGAAGTGAGTTAGAGGTTCATTCGTTGCGTCAAAACGTATGGTTCCATCTTTGAATGTATAGAGGTTGTGTTTCTGTCTAAGAATTCCCTTTTCTAGAGGTTCTGCGCACCTATTTTTACCCATCAAGGCCTTAACTCCTTTTAATGGCTCAACTGGTTGTGTGTTAAGATGTTTTTTTGCTTTTTCAACTGCAAGTTTAAGAGGATAACTTGTTGGCGAATGAGTTTTTAAACGATTTCCGCAAACAGGGCAAACTTCTACTGATTCATCATGGTTAACTTCATACTTACAGCTAGAACACATTATTCTGATTGGAGTGGTAGAGCTACAATCTTGACAGCAAACAGAAATTGATGGCGATTTACAATTGGTGCAAACTCTATTTGCAATTTCAATATAAAGTGGTTTTTGCATTGCTTTCAGAATATCTCTAGTTGGGCCGCCATTGGTTCCTATGGGGAATAGGACATGAACTGGAGGTTTCATTTTTCTATCCGCTGCTTTTTCTGGCCGTCCCACACGAACGGCGATTGAGGAAGAGAATTTTTCTTTTATACTAACTTTTAGTAACTTAGAAACACGATCTAAAATATGCATTTTAATATGATTCGGATCAAAGTCGGGCGGAATCGTTGATCTTAAGAATTTATCAAGATCCGGTCCATATTCGAGGCACCTCTCAATCAACATAATTAGAATGTATAGTTGATCGGGATCATCTATTCTTATTTTGCTGTTGTCAAAAGAAAGCGAATGTGATATCCCAAGTTTTTCAAAAATTTCCTTTAATATTGGATCATTAGTAAAGTGCTTTCCATTAGTGTTTTTTATTTGCTCTTTGTCTTCTACTAACTTGATGATTAAATTATTAAATTCGTCCTCTGTTAATACACTCCAATAAAAAACATATCCGGGATAAAATGGAATATCAAAATGTTGGCTGATTTTGAACGCTTCGGTAACGGATGGCCTTTTTTCCAATGGATAATGTGTTAATTCAATCAATCTTTGATTCTCAAAACTTTTCAAATATGAATTTGGATCTGTTTTGCTTAGCTTATCATCTAGTTCTAGAGCCCAGATTTCCTCTACGTATGATGAAGGAAGTAGTTGGGTGTTGTTTTCGAGAAAGTCTCCATAGCTTATCAGAATATCTCCAAGATAAAGAATTTTTATAATCTTATTGGCTACGGATTTTGCCTCGTCAATTGTTTTTATCTTCATTACACTCCCATTGCTTAGTTTTACTATTGGTGGTTCGATACTGTCTACCAGAGCTATAGTAGAAGCCTTGCCTGGTGCATCAATTTTTATTTGTGTACCAACTGCAATTGCATAATTTAATAAAATCGGAATTGTTGGATGAATTCCAATAGTAGAAAATCCTGTATTACAGCTTCTTCCATAACGCAATCTAAAACCGCCGATTTTTTTCTGCATTGAAAGTACAGGTCTTCCAGTTATGACTTCAGTCATCCTGTGAGATACTGTATCATCTTCTGAAGTTTGAATAGCTCCTTCGAGATTCTTAAGCCAATCCCAGCCTTCCAATTTTAGGGTCTCAACAATCTTCAATAGCTTTCGGCTTCTACCTATCAAACCATCATTCATTACTCTCAGTGCACCACCGCGCACTCGATTAGTAGCTACTCTCTGTAGATTTCTATGACCTATTACTTCTACAGGATCCGTGTCCACACCATCAATTTCTACTGGAAGAGAATCTATGCAATGGATAACATCCTTATCAGAAACCTTGAATTGGAAGTTGCCAACCTCCCTTTCATAAATCCTTAATTCTTCAACATATCTACTAATTTCATCATCAAATGAATTTGCAATATACTTGTCTAATCCAATAACTTTCCTGACATGATCTGCAATTAGCATTGTAACTGCAGCCTCGGTTCCTCCTGCAGATCTTATTGGTCCAGCAAAAGAAACAGACAAATATTGAGTTCTATTGGCATTTGTCTTTATCTTGACATCATATATCCCCTGCAACGGTGCCACTGTGACACCTTCTGTGACAACAGACAATCCTACTCTTACTGCATTGTTTAGTTTCTCCTCAATAGTTGTTCCTCCGTATTTCCCGAGGACTATTTCTTCAGATATCTTTAATGCTGTTAGTTCCTTTCCCAGTTTTGGAAGAAGTGTTCTTAACCTATCTGAAATGTCGATTTCATGTATTTTTGCTATTCTGTCTGATAAATCGTATCCAATTTGGGATTCTACCTTTTCGGATATATCAAGGCCGTGTTTTTTAGCCAATTGTGCGGTAGAGATTGAATCTTCAATGTATTGTGAGATATTTTTGTGATATTGTAAATAACTTGAAGGAGTTTTTGCGGTAATACTTTCCTTGGTGTTGGTACTCAATTTCTTATTGCTTTCATAATATTAACAAATTCTGATTCCCAATCTTTTTCTCTTTCAATCATAGTCCCAATAACAATAATGTCAGCACCCGCATCTGATATTTTTTTGGCCGTCTCAGCTGAATTGATTCCACCACCAACTATCAAAATTCCCTTGTAGAATTTTCTTACAATGCTCACCATCTCTGGTGGAATATTCTGTGACGCTCCTGAACCTGCTTCGAGGTATAAAAAACGCATACCCATGTATAGTGCTGCCAACGCGTACATGACAGCAATATTTGCCTTGCCGAAAGGAATCGACCTGGCCTGACCTATGAACCACGCAGTGGACCCCTCACCGATGATAAGGTAGCCAGTTGGAATGGCTTCGATATTATACTTGTTAATGACCAAGGCCCCTTGTGCCTGAGCGCCTGTGATATAATAAGGGTTTTCAGAGTTAAGTAATGAGCTGAACAAAATTGCATCTGCAGCTGGTGATATTCCTGTGATATTTCCTGGAAACAAGATGATGGGGATCTTGACATTGCTCTTTAACTCTGTCACAAAATTTGATAATTCAATTTGATCCGATGTTGATGAACCACCGACTAGTATTGCTGAAGCTCCAAGTTGTTCCAATCTCTTAGCAAGATCTATGGTCTTAGAAGTGTTTTCGGAATCGATAAGTGGAAAGCATAAGGTTTTTTGTTTCTTGATTTCGTCCAGAATGTATTTTTCGATGCTTTGTATTTCCATCATTTCTCACAAGGTCAATACTCGTATAATAATAATCTCATTATGGATTTTAGACAATTGCTGAAGAGGATTTGAATACAATAAGTTAATAATATCGTACAATACAAATTTGTATAGTAAATGAAAAATAGCAATTTAAATTATACATCTGTTTTGAATCATTTTGTTGTAAATTCTATATTAACTAAGAAGCAAACATCAATAATTTATAACAAAATCATGAAATCGAAACCCAGTAATAAGATGACTTCAGGAGCATATTATCGACAATTAGGGCAATGTAGGATAAAAATAAGAAAGATTGTTTATACATTATTGCTACTGCGCCTGTTCAGTGTTTTAGATGTTGGAACATTCTCTGTGTTGGATCAGTTAAATAATCAATTGAATGTGATGTTAAACAAACGAAGTGATGAAATTGATACAAATACGTTAAGTAATGTGATTTCATTGGTTGATGATGTGATAGCAAAACTGATATTGATATAGAAAAATTAATAAATATACCACTAATCACATGATATCACATGAATGTGTTTGATTTTAATTTGCAGTATACGTTATCAGATGCCTTGATCTCAATCACACTATTCGTATTATCATTTGTGGCCTTTTTCTATTTTGGGTTTTTCAGGGATTCCAAAGAACATGAAGAGGAGAATCACAAATTCAAAGATATGTTGATAGAGGGATATTTTCATAAATTTGATGAATATAACCAGATTATTTCAGATTTAAGAGCTAAATTAGATTTGGTGGAAATCAAAATAAATTCATTGGACAATAACTCTAGCCATAACCAAATTGTTGATACTAGTGATATGGATTCTAACAAGTCACAAGATATATCACAATCTATACCTGTGACAAATGATGTGATTATCACTCAGAAGAAAGATGACGGAAAAGAGGAAGAGTTGCGTGTCAATACTGTTGATTCCATCCTAGAGATGCTTGAGGTACCACTTACATCTAGAGAGATCCAAAGAAGAATTAACAAGTCACGTGAACATACATCTCGATTGTTGAAAAAATTATACTCTGAAAACATAGTAATGAGGGATGGGAGTAACAGACCTTTCAAATATAAAATTACAGATGAAGGTCGTAAACTGTTGGAACGGACAACAAATTCGAGTCGTTAGGTTTTTCATAATCTTCTTTCAAATTATTTATCTTCTCTTTAATCAGAGTATATACCCACTGTTTGCCATTTTTTGATCTGTTAAGCTGTTTTTTGAAGTGAAATCTAGATAGATAGATAGAGATGACACTCAACTGAATAGATTCGTAATACAATTCCTGGTAAATTCTTAGTATATCAGAGGAGGTAAATGTGTGATATCGAAAATTCTCAATAATCAAATTCCATAATTTGGAACCTAATTTTGTATCATTTATTCTACGTTCAAAGCCGCCTCCAAAGCTTCCTTCAATGGAGTTCTTATCAATTAAATGCACAAATTCAATTACATTCATCAGTTTCTCTCTTGTTAGGGTGCCCTGAAGGGTTAAATTGTATTTTTCCCCATTCTCGTCTTCCAATTCAATTTTGATCTTCCTCCTCGCAGTTGACAGATCGGGACATGATATCACATCACACTTAACAATTAAAGTGATTAACAAGTTAACTAAGAGCTCAGCTTTTGTTAGCTCATTATCCGTGCTGGAATTTGGAGGTATTTTTTTCTGTAGTTATCGTTTTTCTCCTTTGCCTCGCATAAATATTTTCCAGTGGAAATAATGGGGTTGGTTTGCTTACTTAACAACGTTGATTACTGTTAATTGGCCTCCAATGGAAATAATGGGGTTATTATCTAGATTTTTTACTTTATTGAATTAACAGGACATAACAATTGTTAGTTCCACCCCTACATTTCTCTTTGAAGACAGGCTAAGTTCCCAGTCGTCTACATAACATATAACAATTAACAATCAACTGTAACATAATTGATTTAGGCGTTTTTATTTTATATACATCCCACTTACTAAATGAATTTATTATATTGAGATACAGAAGAAAAAGAGGGGTGTCAGAGGTGTACGTATTTGGATGATGACATCTTAGACACTATTTTTGATAGCGCGATTAAAAACAATAACATCATCAAGAATAGACAGGTTTTGACTATCGATTACGTTCCTGATAAGCTATTGTTCAGGACAAAAGAAAGTACAGCAATCGCGCAATCATTATCCGTTATTCTAAAAAAAGGTCGTCCATCTAATTTGTTGATCTTTGGAAAACCAGGAACTGGTAAGACAGCAGTTGTAAAGAACGTTATTGACCATCTTTATAACAAAACCAAAGAATTGGATATTAATCTAAGAGTTCCATTTATCAATGCAAAGAATTCAAACACACCGTACAAGATTCTATACGAAATCGCAGAGTTGTTGGGTATTAACAAGGAGGAAAGAAAAATGCAGGTTTATTTTACCGGACTATCCATGAGCGAAGCAACCGATAGAATTCTTGATTTCATAAGACGCAGGTCCATCAAAGTTGTACTTGTAATAGATGAAATTGATTCTCTTGTTAATAGAAAAGGTGATGATATCCTCTATAACTTTACAAGAGCTAATGAAAGGATTTCTTCGGATCAGTTCATTAGTTTAATAGGTATTTCAAATAGTTTAACATTCAAGGATAAATTAGATCCAAGAGTAAAGAGTAGTTTGAGTGAAGAGGAACTTGTTTTTAATCCATACACCATCGAACAGTTAAAGCAAATTCTAATTGATAGATGCAAACTTGCTTTCTATGATAACGTTATTCCAATTGGTGTAATCAATCTATGTGCCGCAATTGCTGGTAGAGAAACAGGCGATGCTCGAAAGGCCATAGATCTTTTGAGGGTTGCTGCAGAAATAGCAGAAACGTCAATGACAATGAAGATTAGCGAAGATCATATTAGAGACGCACAACAAAAAATTGACAGCGACACAAACTTCGAGATCCTGAGAAATTCAACTTTGCACACCAAATTAGTAATATTTGCAATAATAAGATCCAAGAATGGAAGCACGGGAGAAATTTATACAATCTATCAAGATCTCTGCTCAAGAATTCAGCAGGAAGCACTAACACAAAGAAGAATGACACAAATTGTGGGAGAATTGGATCAGCTAGGATTAATTACAACCAATATAGTCAACCAGGGTCGATATGGTAGAACCCAAAGAATAAAACTGCATATTCAAATCTCAGCTGTAAAAGAAGCTATCAAAAACGATCCGATTTTGTCCCCTTTTATCGGCAACATTAATTGAAATCTTTCTTAAATGATTGAAGGTTACCTAAATTAACCAATATACATATCCCAGGTGTAGGAGTAATTCCCATGGTTTGTTGAAATTTTGTCTGCTTTTGCCATGCTCCAGAATTTACTATCAATGTACCTTTGTATCTTCCTACTTCTGTCATATGCACATGCCCGGCATGAAAAATATCCGGTACATCTTCTATGACCAACATATCTTCTGATTCGGGAGCTATTGGTGTACGGTTACCATATATTGGTGACAGATGTCTCGATTTTAACAAAATTTTCATAGCTTCGACAGGCTTGGAATAGCTTAATCCAGGAACTGTGGCAATAACGTCGTCTAAGCTTTGGCCATGGAACATTAATAATTTAATTTTGCTTAATTCAACAACCGACGGATTACCAATAATACTGAAATTTTCGAGGGGTTGAAAATCTCGCAAATTTGTTAGAGCTGTCTGGGGCAAAGCCCGCCTTCCAGGGTCATGATTTCCAGGGATTAGGAATACGTGCATCCGTTTGGGAATTTTTTCAAGTAAAGACGCCGCACAAGATAATTGCTTATTCATGTTCATATCGATCAATTCTTTGTCCTGATTAGGATAGATTCCAATTCCATCAACTATGTCTCCTGCTATACAGACGTACTTGATTTTTCTTACGATCTCATCGTCTGATGATAGCCAACTTAGAAAGTCATTAAACTCTTTTTCCATGAAATATTTACTGCCCACATGCAAATCCGAGATGAGAGCTACGTAAGACTCTGTTCCTGATTTGGAGGCAACATGCTCCGGAATGTCAGGGAAAATAATATCCTTTATGACAAAATCATTTGAATTTCTTTTACTGAGTGAAATTTCTAACATCAACATTTGATCTAAAACTAGTGATGAAGCTTCCTTAATCAAATCCCGTGTTTTGCAAACTACAGGTATGCTACCGGTAGTATCATCAATTATAAGCTCTACATCATTTTTTCTATTCCTCTTGGACATTATCAAACCCGCTAGAAAAACAGAATCAACAAATTTTCCTCTCTCATTGTCATTATCGAGAGAATTAGATCTAGATTTATTTCGAAGATCTCTAATCTGTTTTATTTTTCTTATTTGTCTGCTCTCTGAACGGATTGACAGTATTTTCAAAGATTTTCTATAACGACTATCAAACAGCTTAACAAAATCCTTATCATTTTCAGAGTTTATTTTGTAAGTAGGATCAAAGAGAATCTTATAATTCTCTAGATTGCTATCCGACTTTGGCTTCGAGTTAATGTTAGTTATTAGAGGGTCATCCATAGTTCGATTTACATCACTAGATATCACGTTCTTTATGTCATCAATCAAGATTGGAGATTTTTTCTTGAACTTATTTTTGGCATCAACTATTGTCTTGATTATTTTTTCCACATCACAATCAAGTGATTTGAGAAAGGCAAAAGCGTCAGGATGAACCTGGTATCCCTTATTTATCGCATAAATCAATGCAATAGACACTGAATCCAAGTTTTATTATTGAACAGAACTATCATAAATGCTAAAAATGTTTTGTTTTGAGCATAGATTATTAAAAAGCAAACACTGAGGTTGAAGCATGTACAGATACAACTTCAAAAGAAGAATTCCCTATCTTTTAGTTGGCATTCTAGTATTCTTAATTTTCTTTACAATTGGCACATCGGTCACTTTTGACAAATCTACATCACAACTCTTAAAAGAACAATTTGAGAATAAAATCAAAAATATTGATAGTATAGGCATATTCGTCAATAACTTTCTAATATCAATCTTAATGTTTGTTCCAGGTATCGGAATTGCGTTTGGTTTGTTTTCAGGATTTAGCACCGGCAATATTTTCGTGATAATAACACGAGATTTACCAATCCAGATACCACCATTACTTGTCTTTTTGACAATATTTGGAATGATGGAGCTCGTTTCATATGGTATAGCAATCTCTAGAAGTTACCTATTACTGATTAACATAGTGAAAAAAACTAACATCAAAGAAAATCTAATTTATACGGGAATTGAAATTGGCGTCGTTGCGGTAATTCTATTTTTCAGTGCAATTATTGAATGGGATTTAATAAAACAATCTGGCGGCTTTGATTTCGCAGAATAATATCAGAATGAAAGAAAACATAAGGAACTCACTCAAATTCCAAGTATGTTTTTCGTGTAACTTGATCAACCACCATTACAGACATTGCACTAAAATCCCTTCCTTCCAATTCATTCAATCTACCCTTAAACACCTTTTCATTCGCAGTGGTCAAAAATTCAAATACCCAAGCTATCAAACTAGAGGTATCCACACCCTCCTTTTTGAGAAATAGTGCTATTTCTGATTGCATAAAATTTTTCTCTGCATTATTATTCCACGGTCTTGGTACCAGAATTACGCTCTTCTTATCTTGAATCGCTTTGATTAATTCTCTCTTCTTGTCTTCAATATCTTCAGTAACATGAAAACTGATGACCAACGCCTTATCCAACGGAATTTTTGCTTTTGCAGCTGCAACTTGAATAGAACTTATTCCGGGCATCAATTCTACATTATCGTTACCAAAGATTTCTAATAATCTATCCACAACCTCCGACTCTGAAAAGTTTACATCACCCGTGAAAGGAATTGTACATAACTCATTTTCTTCCATTTTCGCAAACACCTGATTATAGGTTTCTTCCTGGTCTTTCATGGTTACTTCATAAACCTGATGAAAATGAGGAATAATTAAATCTCGTATTATAGATAGTGTATATTTGTAACCTATCAAATACTTAGATTTTCTTATTACGTCTTTTGCTAGGTCTGTCAAGTACTTGGATGAGCCTGGACCAACTCCAACAAGAAATAACTTCTTGTCTTTGATTATGTCTTCCGTCACAGTTTTTGTTATTATCCTGTGTATTTTATTTGCTTTCTTTGAAGTCGATATATTGTAAAAACCAAAACACAAAATAAATCATGACATCTTGTATAGAGTTATTATCGGATTCCAATCTACATGATGGAATTGTAAAGGATCCTTTGCAGGATATTTCACCCAGCCCTTTACTATTGCAAAGTTGAAATTTTTCTGTTTATTTTCAATATTGGTCTTGATCTTAAGTTCCGTACCCCACCTTTTTTCCAGGAAATACATATCTGAGATTTGTGAAAAAGGAAATACAATATTTTGATTGCTTTTTTCCATATCATTCCTTAACTCAGTAATACCATATCCTTCTACGGGCAAGAAAATATTCTTGTTCTCCTTGAATCG
>JAICQW010000150.1 GCA_025937665.1 Nitrososphaeraceae archaeon
GATATCTATCAACGATTAGCTGTCGCTAGAACTATAAAGCAACTTGCAGATGATGGGAAGAGCGTAATGGTGGTTGAACACGACCTAACTCTTCTTGACTATCTTTCAGACTACATTCACATACTATACGGCGAACCAGGAGCGTATGGAATCGTTGCTCCAATCCAAGGTACCACGGTCGGTATAAACTCCTTTTTGGAGGGATTCATTCCAGCAGAAAATATCAGATTTAGGGAGAAATCATTCAAGTTCGATGGTTCAAACAAGAACGAAGAGCTAATTGTGGATAGAGCGCTGACAAAATTTTCTGATTTAACAAAATCATTTCCATCATTTAAGCTGAATGTTTCTCACGGAGAGATTAGAGAGGGTGAAATAGTTGGCCTGGTCGGAGCCAATGCGTTGGGAAAGACCACATTTATGAAAATGATAGCGGGCATGGAAAAGGCAGATAGTGGGCAAATAGACATTAAGGCTAGTTTGTCGTACAAGCCACAATATTTGCAAAATGAATATGATGGCAATATAGAATCTTTATTAAATGTCGCTTATCAAGGACCGATTGAAGGTTCGACCATGGAACAGCAGATCGTTGTACCAATGGGTATCAAAAAACTTTATGATAAAAGAGTAGATACATTGAGTGGTGGAGAACTACAAAAGGTCGCAGTTTGTTGTTCTCTAATAAGACCGGCAGATATCTATGCATTGGATGAGCCTTCTGCATTTTTAGATGTAGAGGATAGGATTAATATTGCAAAATTCCTTCATAGATTTGTTAAATCTCAAGGAAAATCCGCAATAATTGTTGATCACGATATGCAATTAATAGATTTGGTAGCTGATTCTTTGATTATCTTTTCTGGAAATCCGGGTGAAAATGGATTTGCTGGTTCTCCAATAAAGAAAGAGAGTGGAATGAACAAGTTTCTCGAGAATCTATCTATCACATACAGGCGTGATGAAAACACTGGTCGTCCAAGAATAAATAAGCTAGGTGGAAGACTGGATAGGGCACAAAAGAGCTCTGGTGACTATTACATGAGGACTTGAATTTAATCAGAATATGACAAAAATGCTTAAGGAGCTATTGCAAGAAAGGCTTGATAGAACAGAGCTTGAAAAACTGTCATCATCATTTGATATCATCGGAACTATCGCGATAATCAAAATCCCAGAATCATTAGCCTCTAAAAGAAAATTGATTGCAGATGCCTTGATTGAGGAAATTAGGCCAGTAAAATCGGTATTTTGTCAAGTATCAGCTATTGAGGGGGATTACAGATTGCGGAAGTTGGAATTGATATCTGGAGAAAATAGTCCAATTACTGTGTATAAGGAACATGGATGCACTTTCAAAGTAGATGTAATCAATACTTACTTTTCACCCAGGCTGTCAACCGAACGGTTGAGGATTGCGAAATTGACTGAGCCTAATGAAGTGATTGTGAACATGTTTGGAGGTGTAGGAACGTTTTCCATCATAATATCTCGCTACAACAAGTCGGCCAAAGTTTATTCTATTGATTCAAACCCAATAGCCATTGACATGTGTAGACAGAATATTGAGATAAATAAATTGAGAGGGAATGTGTTTCCTGTTCTTGGTGATGCCGAGCAGGAAATACATAAAGGCCTTAAGGGAATTGCAAAACGGGTGTTGATGCCCTTACCGGAAAAAGCAAAAGATTTTGTAGATGCTGCCATAAGTTCTCTTGAAAACGGTACTGGCATGATACACTATTTTTGTCATGTAGGAGCTGACAATAAGAAAGCTGCCGTACAGAATGGAATTATAGATACTTCAGAATCGTTTAGTAAATTTGACCACACCATTAGAAATGTTAGAGTCGTGAGAGAGGTTGGTCCTAGATTTTATCAAATCGTATCTGATGTAATGGTAACTTAATCATAACTCATTTATCTGGAGGAGCTGAAGCCATTGTGTAACCCATCCAGACAAGCACAGTCATTAGTATCCCCACAATGACTACCAAAGTAGTTTTTATTACTAGAATATCCCAATGCGTAAATAGCAACAAATATGAATAGAAAATGAGAAATAACGATGGTACTATGAGTAGAATTAATCCAATTATTTTATTCTGTTTCATGATAAACATTTCACCATTATTATTCAACTCAAGACAATTCTAATGCCATCAAGAATGCATCTTCTCCATCTCTGTAGTAAGTTTTCAGTCTTGATCTCACCTTAAAATTTAATTTCTCATACATTTTTATTGCCGCAGAATTGCTCACTCTTACCTCGAGATATACTTCTTCTGTTCGCCTTGATACAAGTCCATTTATCGCTTCCTCCATTAAAATGGTACCAACCCTCTTTCCTCGATGTTCTTCTAAAATCGCAATGGAAACTACATGTCCTTTCTTTACAAAGCCTAATTTCCTGAAATTAGAAAATCCAAATTCAATCTTGCACATTACATATCCAATGATTTTTCCATTAAATTCTGCCACAATGAATGATTCAGGTAATTCTTTTAGAATTGATTCAAAAAAATACTCTGTATAGTGTTCTGGAAGCGAGTTTAAATTTATCTCTATTACCGAATGTAGGTTCTCTATACCACATCTGTAGAAGACATAATCTTCATTTTTTCGTAAGCAGCTCTGCAAATTATCAAATAGATGATTTTTAATTATTTTAACTTTGGGATTCTATGAAACATAGCTAGTACTAATATTCCATTTAGCTCTGTTTTTTGAATATTGCAGTATTTGGGTCTTTGATAATTGAAATCCTATGACTTTTTCCATTCATCTCAAGTATTTTTTCTGCGGCTTCCTGAATATTCGAAAATACTCTAAGTCCAAATATGTCCTTTAGATAATATTTTGGTAATGAAGAAAGGATTGCAACATTATATTTCTCTCTTAATTCATCGATAAACATAATATGTTCCAACCCCTCGAAGTAGGTAGAATTCTTGTAGTCTTCTAGTTTTATTTCTCCATATGCAAATTTCTCTAATGCCTTAGACCCAAATCCTTTGTTATTTTCCGAAACCATAACCACAATGGCATTTCTCTTAAGAACATTCACCGAATTCCACAATAAACTCAAAGAGCTTGACAATGTTGAACTCGAATTCGTATCAGTATTCGTTCCCATTATAAGAGATTTTAATTCCTGTTCATCGGCTATCGCAAGGCTTTCAAGATTCTTGATTGCGTTATGAAAGGACTGGAGTATTTCGCCATAAAAGATGTTGTTAATTCCACTATTGTTGGAAGTAATTTCAACAGACATTGCGTTCATGCCTTCACATAATTTGTTTGCAACCTCAATTGGTGGCCCAATTAAGGCAGGGTGAGGAAAGTTATCTGTTCTCGACTTGAATGCTTCATTCATTTTATCCTGTTCAAATTCCCTCAAGAGGGTAACAGGAGTTCCACTATAACCAAAAAAGGGATCGATGTTGGTTTTTGAAACAAATATAGTATTTTTATCTTTTTTAAGGGTTAGTAAATGATCACCATTATTATCAATGTTACCAATATTTTGGTTTTGCAATTTGTTTGATAACTGCTTTCTTGCTTTTGGAGTTGATTTTATGGATAACTTAATTCCTTTAGCTTCCGCAAGGGCAATTAGTTTAGAAACGAGTTGAACAGTTGAATTCGTAGCATCGAGAGGTACAAGTGTAGTACCATCTCCGATTTGTATAGACTTAATTTCTTGATCTAGGTTTTCGCTATCAAGTATGTCAAATTTTGAATTCTCGACAAGTGAAAGATTCTCTACCTTTAAATCTACTATTATATCAGTGCTGCCATAATTTAGCCATAGTTCAGGCATTTTCGAATCGAATCGTGAGTATGCATAAGGTCAAGTAAACTTTAACCTTCATAAATCATTAGATTCTTCTCTTCTAGAAGATCATGTAAATTGTGAACAGCTCTATATACTTCTGACTCTTTCTTAGCCCCAGTACAGACCAATTTTCCGCTAGCAAATAGGAGTATCACTGTTTTAGGATCCAACATCCTGTGGATAAGACCGGGAAATTGCTCTGGTTCATACATACTGCGAGGCAATACTCTAGCTGCCAGTTCTAAATGTATTTTGCCACCTAGACTTGCAGAGGCAACAATATTTTGTATTTCTATCTGAGGTTCATTTTCAATTGGAATACTTCCTTTTCTGAGTTTTTGGACCACATTCTTTACTGCCTTAATCGCCTGTTCTTCGGATTTTGCGCCAGTGCACACCATTTTTCCGGAACTGAAAATCAATGTTGCAGTTTTAGGAGATTTCAGCCTAAATACAAGTCCCGGAAACTGATCCGGATGGTATTCGACATCAGGGAATATTTGAGTAATTAAATTAAGGTTTACAGTTTGATTGACAGTCGCAGAAGCAACAACATTTTCTATGCTAACAATGGGCTTAGTTTCTGGCATACTAGGTTGGCTTTATAAATGGAAGTATATATACATGTTTGGAACGAAGGCCAAATTACATAAGATATAAAAATACAAAGTAAAATAATTCAAATTTATCATTTAGATAGTTAGAGTAATTTAAGATCTGATGTCACTTTATCAATAATATCTGATGGAGCAGGTCCAATGCAAATACATGTAATAGTTCCACCTGGAATCTGCGTTAAACCCTTATCCTGGACGATAATCACAGGAATTCTTAGATCTTCAGCGTCTCGCTGTTTCTCCATTAGTTCTTCAAGGCTGTTTACCTTAACGACTATTTTCGGTTGTCCTTCGTAAAACCAACTTTCTAACCAGAATTTGTTAGATTTTCTAGATTTTTCAACTCCCAAGACAGCTGCATGTCCAACCTGAGATGCTATTTTTCCAGTACCCATTCGGAGATCTTTTCGAACAACGATGACCTGTTTGAATTCCACTACAGGTTAGTTAATAAAATGATGAA
>JAICQW010000174.1 GCA_025937665.1 Nitrososphaeraceae archaeon
GTGCCTGAGTTGTGCCATCTATTGCTTTCTTGTACGACTCCATATCGTCATTAGCTTCCGGCTTATCGGACATACATGTAATTTTGAATGGGCGTTTATTTAATATTATTGAATCTTAAGAAATCAATAGCTATTTTCGAAAATGCTTCTGGTTTTTCAGTAAAAGGTGTGTGACCGCATTTCGGTATAATTTTCAAATTAGAATTAGGAATATTCCTATAATCTTCAGCATATTTGACAGGAATCATTTCATCATGTTCACCCCATACAATAATTGTTGGTGAGAGTATTTTGCCAAGTCTAGCGGACAGATTTGCAGTGTTTCTTATTCCCAACATGGTAGACATGAAAGCATACTTTGCATTTGGAAGTTTCATCCTTTCTATAAAGTCCTCAATTGTTTGTTCTGTAACAGTACGGGGATCGAAAGCCATATTGATGAATGCTCTCCAGACATTATCGTGTGTTGGATACAATGATGCCAAAATATATTCCTCTAATGTTCTTGTTGATGACTTCATGGTCCCAGCAGGGGAAACCAAGATTAATTTGTCCACCATACTAGAATTCTTGATTGCAAACTCTGCTGCAACTAATCCTCCAAACGACGAACCTCCGATATTTGTTTTTTTGATGCTCAAATTATTGAGGAAATCTTCAAGAAATTTTACAAAGAATGGCATGTTATACTCTACGGTTGGCTTATCACTATATCCAAATCCGATTATATCTGGCACAATTACTCTAAAATGATCCGAAAAAAAAGGAATCACCTTTGACCATCTTTCGGCAGATGCACCTATGCCGTGTAAGAGAACCAAAATATCTTTTTTCTTCGAACTGAAATTATCATAATCAAGATAACGAATCATGTTCCCATGAACTTGTATTTTTTTTACTGTAGTTTGTATGGACAATAATCTGCAGTCTGATAGATATTTCTAGGTCCACTTTATTACTTTTATCATAGAGTGGTATTTTTATGATATTTCAACCTCTTCACCTAGTTTGTCCTGATACACTTTAAGGAAGATGAAACTTGCTTTATCTCAAGTATCTTTGGAGCTTTGCTAAGGGTAATCTTACTTTTTGTGATTTATATGGATTGATAAAAATCTAGGATTAACCTGAGCGCAATTCCAACAAATGTAAATCCAAGTATTAGTCTCAATTTTTGTTCGCTCAACTTAGTAGATAATCTTGAGCCTATCTGAGCCCCACCAAATGCGCCAACTGATAAGAGGACTGCTGGAAGATATTCCGGATTTCCTAGTATTATATGAGTAGTTAAGCCTACCAATGAAGTAATCATCAGAATGAATTGTGATGTAGGTGCAGCCAAATGCATTGTTAATCCAACAATCATTATCATTAGGGGAACTAATATGACTCCTCCACCAATTCCAAACAAGCTCGATATGATTCCTGCAACAAAGGTACTGGAAAAAAATAGAATCTTTACCCAACCGGACTCCAATGAAAAGCGATTTCCATTGGTTATTGATTTTCTAAACATAAGGTAGATTCCTGTTCCAATCAGGATCACTGCAAGTAATGCTTTGAAATAGCCTGGATCAATACTTGTCGAAAGGTAGGAGCCTATTATTGCACCGGGAATTGATAAGAGAGCCATCTTGATGCCAAGCATATACTGAATCTTCCTTGATTTAGCATAAGCAATCGTTGAAGAGACACTAGTGGAAGAAACTGCGAAAAGACTTGTACTTGCTACCTGTGGTGGTGTCAAACCAAGAAATGTCAGAGCTGGAGAAATAATTATTCCACCACCGACTCCAATCATGGAACCCAGGATGCCAGCAATCAAACCAATTATTACAAAAAAAGGAAAAAGGAAAAACTCTCCCAAGGCTAATACCTATTAAATTTATACAATTAAAGTAAGTTATTAAATTATTTGTAATTTCCAAGCATAAGACTGAGAAGAATTCACACCATGCCAGATTGTAATAAATTAAATTTGGCTAGTTTGTTTTTGAAAATAGATGGAAAAATATTTTTGCAATATTTGCGAGAAATCCATTGAAGGATTAACATTGGAAAATCACATCAAGGAATCTGATCATGTTACAAGGAAAAAAATGCTAGAAGAACAATTACAAGACAATAGAAAGTCCCCAAAATCATCAAGATCTTCAGTGGATTGGTGGAAAAAAGATTGATACTGGTAACGATTTATGATAATTTAAGATAAGCGAAAAATTTAACACGATATTCCAATAAGCGAATCAAATTCATGTAATTTCTTTTGATACTTTTTGTAGTTCAATTCAGATGAGTTAATTTAAATATGTAAATTATTGTACTTGTAGATCTGGAAAAACAAAAACAACAAGGTGTTCACGCCGATATATTTCGCCCATTCCCTCTGATATTGCTACATACGCCGTTTGGGCTAAAATTCTTTGATTATGTGGCAAAGACTAGAGCTGCGAGAGCATATGCTAAAGCAAATACTTACCTAATGCCATTCATAACCGCCATTATGTTATTTTTCATTATTCTTTCAATCGTAAACTTGATATCGAACGTTTCTGCCCGAGAGGGGATCAGAGAAATTGGGCCTAGGGCAAATCTTCTAATCCCTGGTATTAATCCATTCTTGCCTATTACTTACACGCTGGTTGCATTGATAATAAGTGTCTTCATACACGAGGCTGGGCATGGAATCGTCGCTAGAGTCTATGGAATAAAGGTAGAATCAACCGGTATTGCTTTTGTGCTTTTTGTTCCGGTTGGTGCATTTGTTAATCTTGACAGGGATGAACTAACAAAGGCAACCCTAAAGCAGAAAAGTGCTGTACTTACGGCAGGTCCATTGAACAATATGATCCTTGCTGGGATCTCATTCGCAGTATTATTTGCTACTCTATCCTCTTTAACACCGATAGCCTCTAACGTTACCTCTAATGGTATAGAACTTATTACCGTGGCAAAGGGGTCACTTGCAGAGAGAATTGGTCTCACAGAAGGATCCAAGATTATTTCAATCGGGAACTCTGAAATACAAACACAAGTCGATTTAACGCAAGTATTAAGATCAAATATCGGCAATCAACTTCCGATCGTATGGCAGGATAAAAGTGGGGTTCAAAGGTCCGATACTTTTTCGATTCCTTCTAATAGTTCCCCCGATAAACCAATTCTTGGCGTTACAGCTTCTTCTGTAGATCCTACTGCAATATTAGAGATATACAAACAGGAACCGCTTCGTCTGCTGCAAATGCCGACACTAGACAAATCAATGCCTTTTTCAGATTTTATGGCGCCAAAATATGAATCGAATCTATTTGGTGATTCATTTCCCATAGTTGCGAATACATTCTATTGGTTATTTTTTATCAATTTTAATCTAGGTTTATTTAATTCCCTTCCCATATCAATTTTGGATGGAGGTCAATTATACAGTGCACTCATTGAAAGTAGATCTAAAATGAATAAGAATCGTCTTAACCAAATCTCATCGGCAGTATCCACGATTACGATTCTGATTGTGGCCACATCCCTACTTCTTCCATACTTACCATTCTAATTGCCGGGAATTCCAAAATATATATTAAGAGAGAAGTTCAATTCCACTTTGGATACAACCGGTAAGAACTTTAATGGCCTTGCAATACCGCTTTGTGATAATAATTGATTATCACTATTAAAGTAAGGATAATAGAAATCAGACCGAGTATCTAGAAGAATGCTAAAGTGAGCAAAGGGAATTTAAAAGATAATTCTGTAGACAAGAGTATTTCCACACTAGAGAACAGTAGCAAAGTTAAGCAACCGACGGATCCCATAAATCCAAATCAAATTCAACATGCAAAAAAAGTTGATGAGGATTTCTTTAAGGATATTATACTGAAATCAATTCCAAAGGAGTCTCAAATCACAAATCTAAGATTTGAAGGACCGTATGTTGCACTTTATACATTAAATCCTAAATTCTCATTAACTGAATTAACATATTATCTTTCCTCGCTTTCAAAAACTGTTAAAAAAAGATTTGTGGTAAGAACCGATCCCTCGATTAGGCTATCAGA
>JAICQW010000242.1 GCA_025937665.1 Nitrososphaeraceae archaeon
ATTTCTCTATGTCCTATCTCATTGTTCTCAATTTTTCTCAGAACTTCGGACTTTTTCTCTGTTAGTTCAGATAGTTCATTATCAATTTTATCATCGACCATTGATTGAAGTCTTGTCATATATTTTGAAATAGAAGAAGAAATGATTGTGTCTCTTTTTTTGGTTCTGACCAGTTCTGCTTCGCTTGTATTAATTTCTCCTGAAAGATACTTGTTCATGGATTCTATTTTTTCAATTTCAGTCTTTAAACTCAAATTAAGCTCGCGTAAATGATTAACCTTAATACTATTTTCTGAAACAAGTTTTTCTAATTCTACGACATACATATCCTTGTCCGAAATTTCACTGTTAATGTTATTCAATTGTGCTTTCATGTTTTCTAGATATGACGACAAAGTTTTGGAATTTTTTACTAATGATTCAATTGATTCGTTTAATATTATTTCTCTTGTGAGATCTGAGATCTTGGAACCAAAATCCAATGAAAGCGAACTTGCGTGTGGTTCAAATAGCTCACCAGCAATAGTAACGCATTTGTACCCTTGTTTCGATAATTGATAAGCAGTTTTTGAATTCCTTACCACATATGTGTTTTCAAATATGAAATCGACTAGATTTGGAACATTCGAACCAACCAAATCTGCAAGGTTTCCTATATAGTCATACCCTTTCAGCTCTACTCGTTCCCTGTTTACTGAATTGAGTAGTTCTGATGAAATAATTTTGAATCGAGGAAGATTTTTTTCCTTGATGTACGTAGCAAGGCGAATCATTTCGTCTACAGTGGGAACGATACAAGATTTCATCCAATCCTTTGCAACTGCAAATACGGCTTTTTTATAAACATCATCATATTTCAAGAGATCTTTCACCAGTCCAATGATCTTGAAATCTTGTGAGTTGCTAGTGAGATCGGCTATTGCAAAATCCTCATTAGATAAATGAACCGCCATAGCATATTTTTCTTCATAAGGGACAGCAAATTTTTTGACCTTGTTCAGGGTAGACTCGTATACGCCAATTTCATTGAAGTATAATTGGCTTTTTTGCTTTAACTCATCAAGAAGTTTTCGTTCTGTATCTAATGAAGAGTAACATGTGTCTGAATTTAAAATTTGTAATTCTGCTTCCTTTTCACCCAGTGTTCTTTTCATGTTTTCTATAAATGAAGTATTTTCATCCTTCTTGTTGATATTGAATTTCTTTCGTTCTTCCAGTCTTGCAATCAGAATATTGAGTCGGGACCCAATTTCGACTAACTTTGATTTCTTGTTTGCTAACGCCTCTTTCAATTTTCTGTTCTTGTCTGCATGTTTGGATATCTCATCAATTCGGGAGTTAAGGACTTGCAGTTCGTCTTTCATCTGAGTAAGGTTTGATTGCTTTTCCTCGCTTAGATTTTTCTTTTCCACTAGAGTCTGAGACAAGTTTCCAAATTCAACTTCAATATTTTTGCCCTCTGATTCTATGAATGAAAAACGTTCCTCTATTATAGCAAGGCGCGATCGTGCTTCTTTGATTATTGCTTTATCCCTTTCAATATTGTAAACGACATCGGACAGTTTAGTATCAATTTGGGCTCTGGATTTGTTTGACATATCGACCTGACACATAAAACTTGATTTCTCTTGATCAATTTTATTAATTTGATCTCTTATCTCATCACGATTCTTTGTAAGGACTTCAAGGTTGCTTTCATTTGTAGCCAATAACGTGCTGCGATTATAAATTTCGCCTTTCAAATACCTGATTTTATTAGAATACTTGATTGCCTTGAATTTCTTTAATTGAGATTCAATAAATGTATATCTTAACTGATCATTTCTTTCAGCTTCAAGTTCATTTATCCGCTTCTTGATTTCATCCATTCTGGCAAGTGAAACCTCAAGCCTCCTGTCAGATTCATCAAGTTGCTTTATCGATTCGTTTTTCTTGTCATCAAAATATGAGAGTCCAACTATGTCTTCGATAATCTTCCTTCTTTCCTCGGAGTTTAATTCCGAAATTCTCGTAATCATGCCTTGCTGGACTATATTGAGTTTGTTTGGAACTGCTACAATGATTTCTAATAATTCTAGGATAGTATTCTTTGAAACTTTCTTACCATTGAGATAATATTGACTTTCACCGGTTTGACCTTCCATTTCTCGACTCATGGAAACTGTGTCATTGTCGATAGGTATGCCCCTGTCAGAATTGTCAAATGTTAGGTTTACTCGTACCAATCTATGCGGAGAATTCCCACTGTCGTGGAATAGTGATTGAAATTTGTCGACCCTCAGTAATTTAGGACTATTTTCACCTAATGCGAACATAATCGCGTCAAGGATGTTGCTCTTGCCTGAGCCATTAGGGCCAGTTACAGCAACAAGACCATTGTTTAAATGTAATACAGTATTTTTAAAGCCAAATGACTTGAAACCATAAATTTCAAGTTTCTTTATATAGACCAAATACCTTGAGATTAGATTCTCATGCTTGTAAATATATTCTATTTGACAAAATAATTAGATCTAAATTGATACTTTTTTAGACAAGGGGATGATTTATGTTGATTAACTTAGCGCTCTCTTTTTCCTTCAACAAACTCCATAAATGAATTCTTTGCTTCCATATATGGTTTTTGAACTGGAGGGTG
>JAICQW010000156.1 GCA_025937665.1 Nitrososphaeraceae archaeon
ATAAGATCCCACCCGGGCCATGAAAATGATAGTCCACCACCGCCAAAAGTAAGTACGTTTGAAAATAGACGTAACGAAAGCAATTCAAGTTATGGCCATTACCGTAGAAACTAGTGTGGAATCATCTCATTTTAAGACCGGTCAGTATGTTACTGATAATGATAAAGATTGGCTCTGGTTTGGAGGGATTCGGAAATTCCTCGTCGCTTTCCAATTATTGGTAAGTGTCAATTAAAAGCACTAGTATTTTGTAGACAATGAAAATTGGATTAATATCCGATACTCATGATAAAATTCAGAATATACGGAAAGCCGTCAGAATATTCAATGATAAACATGTTGATCTCGTAATCCATGCGGGCGATTTTGTAAATCCGATCGCTGTTGAGTCTCTTGCAGGTGTTAAACTTGTTGTTGGCGTATTGGGAAACAATGACACAGATCTTGCGGGACTAATATCAACTTTTGACAAAATACATGGAGAACTGAAAGGAGAGATTTTTGAAACAGTATATGATGGATTGAAGTTCGCCATCTACCATGGCACTAACCTTGCAAAAAGAGAACAGATAATCAAATCTGGAAAGTATGATGTTATTATTTATGGGCATACTCATAGAAAAGATAATAGATTTATTGGAACTACAAGAGTTATCAATCCAGGCACAGCTAAAGGATTCTTTGGACTTTTCGCAACTATAGCTGTTTTTGACACCTCAAGTAGAAAATTAGAGTTTATCAATTTATGATAAATTATTCAGAATCCTAGAAATCCGGGCTAGGTGGGAACCAAGTATAATAATACACCAGTCTATTAAGAAAACTGCCCAGTGCTAATGCCTGGTCGGCTGTAAATAAATTTGACATAATTATTAGCCCGTGATCTGATTCTGATATATACATTCAAGTAGTCTTTGACCACTTTCTCATCCAGTTCATTAAATTAATTATGGATTCAACCAATTCTTGACCTTTCAATGTAAGCCTATATTCTACTCTTGGAGGTATTTCATTATAGGCATGTCTCTCCAGTATTTTTGCTCCTTCTAGTTCTTTCAACCTAATTGCTAGTGTCTTGCTACTGATACCTTTCAATAATTTTCTAAACTCCTTATATCTTACTGGCTTCGCGGTACAGCAAAGAGGTATCAACATTTCGAGGGTTCCTCTGTTTGTAATTAGCTTTCGAATTTTTGCTGTTTCTTTCATCAATAATGCTGCGTCATATCCTTCAAAATTGCATCCATCATACATCGGAAGTCGGTTTACTACATTTCCCTTAGTTTCCAACAGGTCACCTAGTTTACTATAGTATCCTCGACAATTTAAATAGTTTCTGAAGTAAACAATAGTAACTTGGAACAAGAAACATTGAAGGCATCAATAAAAAAACGCTACGAAAAGATTGCCTTAGAAGGAAATTCAGATGGTTGTTGCGGTCCCGACTGCTGCAACTCTACTGAATTTAACCCTAAAGAGTCATCTGTTGCAATTGGATATGATGAGAAGATTTTAGAAGCAATACCTCAATCATCAATACTTGGGTTAGGTTGCGGCGCTCCTATCAGTTACGCTCAATTGAAGCCAGGAGAGACTGTTGTAGATTTAGGTTCAGGCGCGGGAATAGATGCTTTCTTGGCATCCAAACAAGTTCAAGATAACGGTAAGGTGATTGGTATTGATTTTACCGATGAAATGCTAAAAAAAGCTAGTTCCGCAGCACAGGAAAATGGCTTTACCAATGTTGAGTTTCGAAAAGGAGATATTGAAAATAACATTCCCGTGGATGATAATACAGTGGACGTTGTCGTCAGTAATTGTGTTATCAACTTGACTTCTGATAAAGTAAAAGCATTCAAAGAGGTTTATCGCATTCTGAAGAAAGAAGGTAAGGGAAGAATAATAATTTCAGATTTAGTTACAAGTAAAGAGGTTGAGGGAGAATCAGTTAATGCTGAAGATTGGTGTAGTTGCATTGATGGAGCATTAACCAAAGAAAACTACCTTGGCAGTATAAAAAATGCAGGGTTTCAAAACGTTAGAACTCTCAGTGAACAAGTATACTTGAATGAAGACAAGACAGGTGGAAGAAAAATTACTACTTTGATAATAGGAGCAGAAACAACATGAAATTTTTTAAACACGCATCTAGAAAATCAGTGTTATTTGTCTGCATACAAAATGCAGGAAGAAGTCAAATGGCTGAAGGGTTCTTCAAAAAATATGCTCCGAAAGAATATGAAGGAATTAGTGCGGGTACTATGCCTGTATCAGAAATTAATCCAATTGCAGTTGAGGTGATGAGAGAGGTCGGCATAGATATCAGTGGGCAAAAATCAAAGGAAATTACAGAAGATATGATTCGCAATTCCTCAAAGATAGTAAACATGGGATGTATGGACAAGGTATCATGTCCCACCCTTTTTTTGCAGAATTTATTAGACTGGAATATTGAAGATCCAAAGGATAAACAGATTGAAAAAGTGAGGAAGATAAGAGACGAAATTGAACAGCGAGTAAAAGAGCTTGTCGCAGATATTAAAAATTACCAATAAGTTAACACTTGCTCAAAAAAAATTCTTTGCTGAAGTTATTGGCACTTTTATTGTAGTTGTCTGCGCTAGTGGATCCGTCGTTTTTGATGCAAAAGCAGGTGGGATATTAGGAATCCCTTTCATGGCTCTTGTTCCTTTTGTAGGTGTTGCAGTGAGTGTTTACCTTTTTGGTAAAATATCGATGGCTCATTTTAATCCAGCTGTTACAATTGGCTATTTAATTACAAAACATTTGCCAAGAAACTTATTGGCAGTCTATATTGGTGCTGAAATAATCGGTGCATTACTTGCGAGCGTCTTTGTTAAACTTGTGATCGGAACAGAAGCGAATTTAGGAGCAAATGCTCCAAACTATATCTTTCCTCTGCCTTTGATATTTGGTATAGAGATTCTGGCATCTGCGCTTTTAATGGTAGTAATATATGCAGTTGTTCTTACAAAGGGATTGAAGGATTTTAGTGGTATTGCTATTGGCGGTATAGTTGGATTAGATATTTACTTCTTTGGACTAATTTCTGGTGCTTCAATGAATCCTGCTCGCTCTTTCGCTCCGGCGGTTTTATCTGGTTCTATAGGTGATTTGTGGCTTTACTTGTCTGCTCCATTCATTGGAACAATGTTAGTTGCTATGATCTGTAGGCACAAATTTAGTAACAGATAATTTAACAAGGTCACTTGTGAATCAAGTTTTGTAAACCTTGCAACACTCAAGCACTTTTCAAATAAAATCTACTTTTAATCAGCAACGTTGCATGATTAACCATTTTTAACGATTCTTAATGTTATCGAGATAATCGGCAATTTCGTCGAATGAGGCTCCAGAATCATTTAGCTCTATAAGTAATTCTTTACTGATGCCGGCCTGTCTCAATGCTACTAAGGCTGCGTATAATCTTCTTTCTGAGTTAGTGATGCATTTACCATCCCAACCATAGTAGGACATGATTACACCCATAACACACCTTCCACCATGTCCGTCCGTATACTGCTTTCTAATCTGTGTAAATTGTTTTCCGTAGGTGCGTATTATTTGGGAGATAGAGGATTCTACGTATGACTGTCGATTAATTGTATGTATATGGTTCTTGTCGGTTTGTTGTTCGATGTTCTTAGTTAACTGCTTCTTATGGCTGCCTAGAACTTCAGAGACAGATGATTCCTGTTTTAAAAGTTGTTGCTGAGCCATATATTTGACAATAGAAGTACTGGCAAATTATTTAGGACTTCCGGTTGCTCCGGTTTTAAGACAGTTTGTTAATAATTTCTCTGACGTCTAGATATCCATGTCCCTGATACCGCGTTTCATTATCAGGGGATATAGTTTCGAATGGGTAAAGTTCTGCACCTCCTGTCCCAACCACAAATGCAGTATATTTGCAACTTTCTGGGTATGATGCTGCATCATTACAGCCTGGAGTATGGAAGTTTCTTACCTTCAATTTTGGAATCCGTAACGCGAGTTCAAGTTGCAAGTTCCCATCGGAAGGAGTGACTCTTATAAATGAGTACTCGCTTGCCAGGATGGTGAAAAATTTGACGTTTGCCTATTCGCTGTTGGCGCTGTCGGAATTGCTGTTGAATGGGTCCTCTGTATTGGACGGCTCGCCTGATTCCGTTATTTCAAACGAGCTATGCTCGGCTGCAGACGGAAATGCTTGGCTTGATACCTCTACTTCTATATCAAGGGTTCCAACATCGCCATTCTCGCCAATGGTCCACGAATATACAAATTTCCCCTCTGAATCAGTAATTCCATTAAATTCCTTTTCGAAGTTGTCTCCCGGATAAATTAATTTTCCATCAACTTGCGCATCTGCTACTGGCCTGTTACTGGAATCCATAACGGTTATTGTGGCGTTTTGTCTGTCCCCTCTTGCTACCGGATTTTTTAATGGTGAAATTGTAACGAATAACTCTTGCTGAGCAGGCTCGGGAGGCATCTCTTCAGGCATATTGGACTGTTCTTCAGTAGCTTCAGATAGGTTGGGTTGTTGTTCCGTAAGTTGAGGAGATACGGTCTCAGATAGGTTGGGTTGTTGTTCCGTAAGTTGAGGAGATACGGTCTCAGATAGGTTGGGTTGTTGTTCCGTAAGTTGAGGAGATACGGTCTCAGATAGGTTGGGTTGTTGTTCCGTAAG
>JAICQW010000182.1 GCA_025937665.1 Nitrososphaeraceae archaeon
AGTCAAAATTACGCTTCAACAAGATGCTGGAAAACATCTTTGCAAGGTTCAATCCATGAGGTTGTTTGTCTCTATCGATGAATTGATTTAGTTTTCTAATCACTTGTAACATAGCATAATACCTGTTTGAACCTGATCTTATCTCTTCAGCTTTTTCTTCGAAATATTCCAAAACTCCTTTAAGGTCAACGAATGATGTTAGTGGAATTAATTTCTTGGTTTGAGTATCTTCAAATACATAGGTTCCAGCACCACAAGCAAAGTGTATTGATAGTTCATACTTTGGTTTCTTGCTAAACGCTTCGATTACATTTGTTAGTGGCATACATGATGGAACTGGGAACCAATCATCCATTGAAATTTCCCCATTTGTTTGCTCTTGAATTCTTTCTATACAGTCTGGAATGGTAATTCTATATTTTTCTCGCTCTTTTTTGCCCATTCTACCAGTTAATGAAACTGGTTGGAAGTTGACAGCGTGTACAACATCAAGATGCTTCTGAGCGTATCTAATGATTGGACCTAACTCATGATCATTGATTGACTTTATTACGGTAGGAACGAATACCACAGTAGTTCCAGATTTTCTAGCAGATTCCAGTGCATAAGGAACTTCCCAGTGATTCTTTGGATTAGTTCTTGGAGTAACACCATCAAATGACAGATACAGATTACTTACACCAGCGTTTCTTACCTGGCGCATTGTCTCTGGAGATAGCGCTAACTTAATACCATTAGTATTCATTTGCACATGATCAACTCCCTCTTCTTTCATAATCCTGATAATATCTGCAATATCATCTCTCAGCATGGGTTCACCACCTGTAATTTGAATTGAGTTTCCAGCAATTGGTTTTTCTGCCTTTAGAGTTTTCATCATTGCTCGAACTTGTTCATGAGTGGGTTCATAAAGATAAGCTCCCTCCAAACCCTTCTTAACATAAAAGAAACAGTACCAGCAAGTCAGATCACATCTATTGGTGACTATCATGTTAGCTAGTCCGGAATGAGAAAGATGATTAGTACATAAGCCACAGTTGGTCGGGCATGCGCACTTGTCTACCATAACGTTTGGAGCATGTGCACCTTTGCCGTCCATCCAATAAGTGCTAAATTTGTTGTACATTTTATATGAACCAAAGTACAATTCTTCACATTCACCATGTGTAGGACAGGTTTTGGTCATGAAGACTTTACCCTCTCTCTCAAAAACTTCAGCGTCAAGAATCATGTTGCAATCTGGACAGATACTCTGAGTAAATCGGATAGTTCTCTTGTCTGTCTTAATCTTATTTACGGTACGATTAGATATTTGAATTAATTCCACTTAATCTCACCTAGGTATTCATGTCGACTTTGTATATTTCCTATATAAAGATAATGTAACTAATAATATGGTGATTAGTTTGGTTACAAGGGGATTAGAGTACATCTAAAATATATAGTATGTTTCTGTTATCCTGTCTTGCCATAATTATGAGTTTATCTGATAAGACCAAAAAAGCAATGGAAGAGGTAGGCTTGGGGAGTTATGAAATAAAAGTCTATATTTCATTGCTTGAAAACGGGTCGATGGCAGCTTCTGAGATAAGTAAGAAATCAAACGTGCCATATTCAAAGATATATGAAGTATTGAATTCTTTAGAAGATAGAGGCTGGATTGAATCTAACAGTTCCAGACCACAGAAATTTTTTCCAAATTCACCTCAAACTGCAACCGAAACAACTAGGACATTGATTGAGAAAAAGATGGATTCAAACAATGAGTTAATAATCCAAGAGTTAATGCCGATATACGAAAAAACAGGAATTAAGGAAAGGCCAGAAATCTGGGTTGTGATGGGTTTGTTTAATATCGCTAGTAAAGTTCAGGAAATTATTCAGAACTGCAAGAAGGAATTACTTATTGCGTTACCTCAAGGTGCGGAAAACATTGTGGGCATGATCCAGGCGACGTTGAGGACACTTTCAGAGAAGGGTGTAAAAATTGCAGTCCTTGTCTCTGACGACACTAGTGAGGAAACAATTCTCACTATTTCAAGGGTGGCCGAAGTTAGGGTTAAGAACAATATGTTCGGAGGAGGAGTTATTGGCGATATCAACCAGGTGATGATATTGCTTGGAAATGGAAGAAATGAAAAGGGAACTGTAGAGCCAATTGCAATTTGGGCCAATCATATCGGTTTGACAGGATTTGCGAAAGAGTATTTCAGCTATTTATGGTCGGATGCAAGTTCAAAATGAGTTTGGGTTCCAATCCGATATTATTCTCTACTCATACACTCTAATTTTTAAGTCTCTGCTAGGCTAATGGAAATGGACAAACAATGACGGAATAGCCCTACTGAGGACAATATGAAGTAGATCTTGAGTTAGGAGTTTGTCCTCTATAAATTACGCAAGTTTATTATCTAGAATTAGCGTGCAAACCCATGAATAATATACTTTGGAGATGGAGAATTAAGTATCTGATATGTCAGAAACTTGATAAATAACAACCAATCCTATGAAGACATTGGTCCTAATAGAAGCTGCTTGTTCTCTGGAAAGTTTTAGGAGATTTATAATTGTAAGTACATGCAGATCCTTTATACCCGAAAGTTATATGCATGACTTTGAAATATTTCCTGAGCGCGAGGAAGGTCCAGGCGCAATTTACATAGAAGCAGCTGATAAGGTAACTCTAAAGAAAATACGTGAGATGACGTTTGTAAATGCCAAAGAAGTCCTTGGTATTATCTATTCTTCAAAAACCGGAAATACAAATCTTAAATGGAGACAAACTAGAAGGAAAAATGGAAAGATGACTGGAGAGGCATCACCAAATGCGCTAGTCAATCTGGTTGAATCAGGAGTGATAACTCAAGAATGGGTAAACAGCTATCTTGAATCTTCAAAGCGTAGTAACGAAATTAATACCGAATCTTCAAAGCGTAGTAACGAAATTAATACCGACTCGAACTTGAATGCTGAGTCGACATGACAGTTTGGAATAATTCAATATAATGCGTGAATAATAGTTCAGATGATTGTACGGGATTCAAAGCATTCTGAAAAATCTAAGGCAATAATTGCAGAGGACCTTGACGATTTATTTACACTTAGAAGAATTATTGAAATAAACGATACCATCATAACTGATACGACAAGGTCCATTAAGCAGAAATCAGAGTTTTCCAGACCTGATAAAGGCGAACGAGTAAAAATAAGAATATTACTAAGAATAGAGACCGTTAAATTTGATGGTACAGTTGATAGAATAAGAATTGGGGGGACTATTCTAAATAGTGATAACCAGTTAGTTCCTAAGGGCGTTCATCATTCTATATCTATTAAAGTAGATGATATGATAATTTTGGAAAAAAAGCAATGGAAGAAAATCCAATCAGATATTCTTAAGAATTCTGGCAACGATACGATTTATCTATTAATTTCAATTGATATTCAGGAGGCGGCCATAGCATTAGTAACCGGTACTCATGTGAAAATTTTGCCGAATATCTACTCTGGTCAGAGTGGAAAAAGGTTTCAGGGCGCCAGGACAATAAATGCAAATATAGAAAGCTTCTTTGAGGAAATACTAATAGGAATTCGCAGTGTTACTAATCTACACGCACAAAAGCAAATGTTGATCCTATTTGGTCCCGGCGAGACCAAACGAAGATTTTCCAACTTCCTCAGTAAAGAATTCAATGAAAAAATTATAGTCTTGGATGGAATAGACGTAGCTGGCGAGGATGGTATTTTTGTATCCCTACGATCTACATCCCTAAAGGAACTACTGAAGGCAAGTAAGATTGGGATTGTATCTTCTTTGCTTGACAAATTAATTTATCTTATCCACAGCAGCGATCCTAAATATGCAATTGGAGTTAATGAAGTAAGGGATGCAGTCAACAATAAATCAATAGAAAGCTTGATTTAT
>JAICQW010000112.1 GCA_025937665.1 Nitrososphaeraceae archaeon
CGAATTTCATATAGGACCTCTTTTGCCTGGAATGGAAAAGAGATACTGGGTCTTTATTGAGAACGAGCGTTACAGAAAAACCATGGAAGGAACCTCAAATTTGTTCGTCTTTATCTACTTTTCTTATGTCTTTTCAGGCGGTAAAAGTGGTTATGGAATGATTAGTCAGTTGGACAGTAAGACGAACAATTTTGTTCACAGGGAAATGTGGATAGATTGAACTTAATTGCTATACTATAGTCTGAATATACTATGTTTATATACTGTAAAACTATTTTGATATTCATGTCACAAACTAAAATTTTGATGGCACTAGCCTTAATCGGAGGTTTATTCCTTGTGATTGGTGTACAGACTTCTGCCTATGCTCAATGGGAAAATGGTACATCAATGGGAGCAAATGCAACAAATGCAACCGGATGGTCTGCAAATGCAACAAATGCAACCAGCACAGGTAATGAAACAGGTAATATCTCTGGTTGTGCAGATAGAGGCTGTTAATCTAATAGGACAGTTACGTGAGTAATGATGTCTGAAAAAAATTTTTTTTTTAACACGTAATTCTAACAAAATAATTTCGATTTTCTTTTTAGTAATTCTTGCAGCAGTAATTGTTGAGAACGTAGACTATATTGTTGCAGACTTCATAGTAGAATTTAACACATCATCAGCTGGAATGGCTTTGTTTATTTTCATCTGTGCCGCCTACATTCTGGGACAAACCATTTTAATGCGATTTATGAATTCGAGTAGTACTGCCATCAAGGCAAGGTCTCCTCTTATTTCAACTTTACATCGAACTGTTTCAATAGTACAATACGTATTAGCAGCCAATGTAATTCTTATAATTATTCAGATATTTCTTTTCTCAAAATATTCGATTATTTCTTTATTGTTTGTTACTTATATTAGTAATTTTTTTACTGCGTCCCTTCTTATTATATTCGCTTTAAGTTTCCTCTCTTGGTATAAAAGCCAGAAACAAAATATAGGAATTTTACTGTATGCTCTTGCCTTTTTGATCCTTGCCGTATCCGAAGTTGTATCCGGTTTAGGTTCTGGTTACCTGCTCTCTCAAAAAGAGCAATTGATTATTCCTACATCTGAGGTCAAGTTCAGTGATTTTCCTGAAGGGAGTTTTTTTGATATTTTCTTCTCGTTTTATCGTTATTTTGATTACGCGTCGTTCGTGCTAACGTTAATTGCCAGCGCCATACTACTGTACCATTACACTAAGAAAACCAGTAACCCAAAAATAATACTAATTATTGCATTACCAATTTTAGGTTACACGAGTTCAATTCTTGACACCCTCAACATATATGATTCAGATACAAATCCGGATCTCTTCTATTATTACATTTATATCACACTAGTTTCTGCTTCGGCAGGTGTTCTCTTTGCTTTTTCGTTTTGGATTGTTTCAAAGAAATTACCTGAAAGTCCTGTCAAAACTTTTCTAAAAATAACTGCCTATGGATTTGTTCTCTTGTATTTTTCAAACAACATTAGCGTTACTATAGCAGCGTATCCTCCATTCGGAGTTAATTCCCTTTCGTTGTTATCACTTTCGTCGTATTTTGTCTTGTTTGGTCTATACTCATCTGCCCTGTCACTTTCTCAGGATTTAACCTTACGCCAACGCCTGAGAGCTTTAGCAAGAAATGACAATAATCTACTTTCGAGTATTGGTACTGCTCAAATGGAGTCGGAAGTTAAAAGAGCTGTGGGAGAACTTAAGGATGTAGCAGATGAACAAGAAAAAGAGCTGGCAGAAAAGTCAGGGATTGAAACACCTGTACCTGAATCTGAAATTGAAGATTATTTGAAACAGGTTATCGAAGAGGTTGCTAAAACAAGAAAAAAATAGATAAAAAATTTAGTGTCTTAAAAGACATGTACGAGTATTTTCAATTCAGATATCAAGTCCCATCAAAGGTAATCCTTTACGTAATTTGATATAATTATCTGGATAGCAGATTCTATAATTTTTCCATGATCAGCATCAACTTCTGTACTAATTAATAGCAAATGTTCATCTTCCAAGGGCAGTGTGATCTGTTTTACCTTCTCGTACTCTTCCATCGCATATCTTGCCTTTCCGATTCTATCTGCCAATTTATTATGGAGTTTCCATCTTTCGAGTGTAATTAGGTTAGCATTTTTTATTTCATCATCAGTAAGAAAGCTTTTGATACCTTCTCTGAGTCCTCCGTTTATTATTACGCCGGTATTATCACAAACTCCTACAAAACGAACCTTAGGATCCAAATCAAGTACATCATGACAAAGCTTTCCGTAATCCATATTCAATTCAATATCGTGACTATCTAAAATACTATACTGCAGCGACATAATGCCCAAAATTAGACAACTTTATACCTATGACTTTGAATTTATTGAAACAATGACGAAATGCGTCGCATTCCACTCATATAAGGGAGGCACAGGCAAATCTACCATCAGCTCTAACCTTTCAGCTACGTTAGCAAGGAAGGGATTTACTGCCGTCTTACTAGACCTTGATGTCTATGCTCCAAGTCTACAAGATTACTTTCAATGGCAACCTAAAAAATCAATTAATGATTATCTATTTGAAAACGCCAATGTTGATGAGGTTATTCAAGATTTAACTGGAGTGTTAAATAAATTTCCGTCCGATAATGGTGAGCAACTTGAATCAAAAGGAAAGTTATTTGTGGGATTTTCCAGTACTTCAAAAGAAGAAATTTACAAGCTTGATGGAGCTGTAAGGCAGGAGGGTTCCAAAATTCAACTGCTAAGAAAATTTCTCATGTTAAGAGAGGAAATTGTTTCAAAGTATAACGCGGATTATATTATCATTGACACCAGCCCTGGTATCAGATACTGGTCCATCAATTCACTGGCAATTGCAGATACGATTCTTCTTTCACTAAAGTTGGATGGTATAGATCTAAAAGGAACTCGTCTGCTTGCTAAGGAGATTTATGAGAGTCTAACAAAGCTCGGAACTAAATCATATCTGTTATTGAACAGAGCTGCCGGATATTGTTTGCCACCAAACATGGCAGGAGAGAACTCTTCTTCCACTCAAGAATTATACAATACGACGATTGGTAATCAAAGCACGGTGGTTTCAAAGCTTAATGAGGATATTGGTATGGATACAATACTGTCCATTCCCTGTTATTGCGACATCCAGTTTGATAGTAATGAGTTTTTGACAGCGTTAAGATATCCAGATCATCCGTTTGCGGCCAAGATTGGTGTTCTTATAGACAAACTTAAAGAAATTTAGAGGAAAATTTAAAAAATCAGTTACTTCAACTTCATCAAGATAATGCCTGATGTAATTATTCCAGGATTTTCAAGCTTGGTGGGGCAAGCAGGTGCTGAAAAGATTGATTCTGGGATAGTACTCCTCATGAGTCCTCCTGGAGGAGGTAAAACTCTCTATTGCAGGCAGATGATATTAGAAAGTCTAGAAGATGGAGCTTCCTGTATCTATATTAATTCGAGTATGACCCGCAAAGAGTATCAAAATCTCTTCAAAAGCGTAACTGAAGAAAAAATAAAGAAATTAAGATTTCTTAATCCTTATTTAGTAACCACAAGTACTAAAGAATCGGATATCTCAACTGGTATAAATGACCCAAAGCTATCGGCTACCTTACAAGAGATCCAAAATACAATAGATGAATGGACCTCATCTGTTATCAATACAAATACAGGAACTAATCAAGAATCTACTACTCTTGGTAACAATACAAAGTATGCAATTTTCATAGATTCACTGACACATATGTTTACACTATTCGAAGAAGACAAGGTGTTAAAATTCATAAACGCATTGTCATTTCTCATTAAGGAGCTAGAAACCACTGCTCTGATTACCATGTCTGGTACCCAATCAAGTAATGGTGCAATCCTCAACAAGTTAAGTTCTATTTTTGATATAGTTCTTGAGATCGATGTTCAAGAAGAAGATGATAAGATAAAACGAAAGCTAAAACTAGTATCAATGAAGGGAGCGGGTAGCAAATCAGCATCCGCCATATTTGATATTGAAGAAGATGGGAATTTAAAATTCGAATCGGAGGCAACATCAAAATCAAAATTATCCATATGCGGCCTTTGTAAGGCCCCCATTTTGGAAGAGCCAGAATATTATCTGGACATGCCGTTCCATCACAATCATGTAAAAATCTACATGAAGCTTGCTGGTGCTTTTGGTCAAGCTCGTGTTTCTGATGTTGGTCCTTCAGGGGTGATTGATGCTGCATTTTTCTTTGTGGATGTGGTCGGATTATCAGACCCAGCGCTCTCTGTAAGAAGACAGATAGAAAAGATTGAGGCGTTAAATGACATGATAGGTCATTGTGAGACTTTCAAAAAGGCATCTGACAAAAGAGTTCTTCCCACAGGTGACGGTATGGCAATAGGATTCATGTTGAGCCCTGAATCACCGCTCCAACTGGGAATTGATTTGCATCATGCATTAAAAAAATATAATACACATACTAACAAAGAGGACGGATCATTTCTTGATGTTCGGATTGGTCTGGCCTCAGGGTCTGTCTTTATTGTAAATGATGTAAATTCTAATCAGAATATTTGGGGTCCCGGCATTATTTTTGCCAGACGTGTTATGGATGTTGGAGATGGAGGACATATTTTGCTAGCAGGACCACTGGCCGAATCTTTATTGACATTAGATGACAAGTATAGGGGCATGATTAATTTGTTGGGAGATTACCAGGTAAAACACGGTCAAATAATAAAGATATATTCTGCTTACTCTGGTAACGAATTTGGCAATTCTGCTGTACCAGCTCGTTTCAAATCTTGATAAGAGTTTCTAATCTGAGATTGATACTAATAGGTATAATAGCATTATAAAAATCCTAGATTTTTACTTTTACAACGACAATGAGCTCTCAGTTGATTAAGTAAATGACATGTTTTGCAATTGTAATAGTTATTGACGGACAATTGCCTCGAACCCATACCCATTTTGTAAACGTAGAATACCATATTTGATGTATCATCTATTTATGCTTTGTAGATTGCATATAGTTATGGCATCTGGAAGTAGAGCAGGTTCAATTATAGTTGCGATAATCGCAGTTATAATTATAATAGCAATATTGGTTTTCTTGGTAAATGTCCTTGCCCCAATAATAGTCGGCATAATCATAGTTCTTATTATCATAGGCGTAGCGTACTGGATATACCAGCAAGCGAGAACCAGAGCGTAGTTCAAGATCCTATTCAAAATACTAAATTTTTTTTAGTAAAAGGTATTAAGAAATAAAGTGGACTATGATACTATTATAAATAATGAGAGGCCATAGTTAGTAATGAAATATTTCTTCATAATTCTAACATTCGTAGTTATACTTATTTTACCAAGTATTGGTTATTCTCAATCTACAAGTAATTCGACAGTCAAAGATGGCCAGGAGGTAAAGTTAATTACTCCTATCCAACAAAGGATATCCGATAAAGGAACATACTTGGTTGCAATAAAATCCGGACAATCGCCTATTTCAACGGGCTTAAACATTGAGATAGTCTTTTTGAATAAAACTTCACCATATCTAAGTGCTCCACCACCAAATGCCGAATCGAACCTCTCTAGTACCGAATACAATAAAACTAGTGGAATGGTAATTCCGTCCGTTGTAGAAAGAACCCTTCCTGTCAAAAGCTATGATATTGTAATAAATTCAGGTGACGGAAAGGAGATCTGGAAGAAGACTGACCAGGCCACTCAAGGAGGACGCGGACCTCAATCGATAGTCTTGGATAACTATGACATTGGTAACGTAACTATTAGTATCATGAATATTGAACCTGATCCCACGATCGTCGACTCGTTGATTCAAAAATCAAACAATACTAATGAATTTGCAGCACTAAATCAGACAGAATCTAAATTTTCAACTGATTCAGTAAAATTTCAGACAACAATCTTGGTTGTATGATATTTTGACACCATAAGGCTTTAATACTA
>JAICQW010000124.1 GCA_025937665.1 Nitrososphaeraceae archaeon
TGAAGTTCCTGAAGTTCCTGCAGTTCCTGAAGCTAATGTAACTACAACTGTTCCTGAAGTTCCTGCAGTTCCTGAAGCTAATGTAACTACAACTGTTCCTGAAGTTCCTGAAGTTCCTGCAGTTCCTGAAGTTCCTGCAGTTCCTGAAGCTAATATAACTAAAACTGTTCCTGAAGTTCCTGAAGCTAATATAACTAAAACTGTTCCTGAAGTTCCTAAAGCTAACGTAACTACAACCGTTCCTCTGGAAAATAATATGGGTCTAGTTAATCTCGAGCTTAGTGTAAAACAAGATCCAATTTTCTCCGGACAGGAACAAACAGTAACGTTAATTGCTTCTGACCCAATTACGGGTGGACCACTCGATCGCATTTTTGTTCATCTAACAATAAAGGATCCTGCCGGGAATATAGTAAAAGATTATACTGACAATGATGGACAACTCTCTCCTACTTTTTTGATTAACGAGGGCGAGGTTGGAACTTTTACAGTTTTGGGAACTGCATTACAGGGGGGTGTGGAAAGTATTAAGTCTTTGACTTTCCAAGTTCAATGAATTTCGTATGTCCGTAGTCTAGAGTATTACAACGAACAACATCGTTACCTTCGCAGGGTAAGAAACAAAATTATCCTTAGGACTAGAACTATCATTCTCGATATCTTGAATATTGCATGTCAATTCTCATTCCTGTTGTAAAGTAGCAACTAAATATAGTAGTATGTATGACTACATGACATCTACATCGTGTGGTTGACTCTCGGTATATCCCGCATGAGTAATCTTTACAAACTCGGCATTCTGCTGCATTTCTGCAATATTTTTTGCACCACAATAACTTAAACCTGATCTAATTCCACCAACAAACTGTTTGATCAGATCAGTAACACTTCCCTTATACGGTACCATTGCTTCCACTCCTTCAGGTACGTAGTCATTAGGATCTTCTACGTCTATCACCTGTGATCCTTCCTCTCTATATTTTCTGCCAAGAGAAGCATAAAAGGAAGCCATGCCGCGATACATCTTGAATTTTTTCCCGTGTCTGACTATTGTCTTACCGGGGCTCTCATCAGTTCCCCCAAAAAGACTTCCAATCATAACTGTGGATGCGCCGGCAGCCAACGCTTTAATGGCATCGCCAGAAGTCCTTATTCCACCATCTGAAATCAAGGGTACGTCATAATCTTTTGCAACCTTTACACCGTCCACGACTGCAGTGAGTTGTGGAACCCCAGAGCCTGTTATAACCCTGGTTATGCAAATTGATCCGGAACCCACACCGATTTTTACCGCATCTACTCCAGCTTTTATCAAGTCCTTTACTCCCTCCCCCGTAGCGACATTACCTGCAATTAGCTCACAATCCGGAAAAGCCTTCTTTATCATATGAACTGCATTAATTGCATTGTCACTATGACCATGTGCAATATCAACTACAATGATGTCAGTTCCTGCGTTAAGCAACTCTTCTGTTCGGTCTAAATAGTCTCCTTTTACTCCGACAGCGCCTCCCACCAATAATCTGCCTTTCTTATCCTTGGACGCAAGAGGATACCGCTCCATTTTCATTATATCTTTACTCGTAATAAGTCCCACAACATTATTTGCTTTATCGATTACAGGTAATTTTTCGATTCTATTTTTGTGCAGAATTTCTTTTGCCTCTTCGATAGAAATTCCTTGTTTTGCCGTCACAAGGTCTGAAGTCATAAGATCCTTTACTTTGGTAACTGTATCATATTGAAACATGATATCTCTGTTGGTAATTATTCCCACCAACTTTTTTGTAACATCATCCATCACCAACAAACCTGATACGCCAAGTTCTTGCATCAAATTGGATGCTTCAGTTGCAGTTTTAGAGGGTGAAATAGTGTAAGGCTGTTCTATTATCACTGACTCTGATCTTTTTACCCTCAAAATTTCGTCGACCTGATCTGAAATTGTCATAAATCTGTGGATAATTCCTATTCCTCCTTCTTGTGCAATTGCAATTGCCATGTTAGATTCAGTGACTGTGTCCATGTTTGCGCTAATGAGTGGAATATTCAAGGAAATGTTTCTCGACAGTTTTGTTTTCAAATCTGTTTGAGATCTAGAAATTATAGGGGATCGTTTTGGAATAAGGAGAACATCATCAAAAGTTAAACCTTCTTTTACTTCCAATATTTCCTTGATTTCTATATTGGCGTTGGGATTATAAGCGTTTTCTTCTGAACGGTTTCTTTCGTTGTTTGAGTATTCAAGACCTGTAGGATCTCAAAGAAATGTAGGCAGACATTCACTTTGACACACGTGACATTAATTCTAGCGCAATCCGTGTTTCTTTGACATCATGTGTTCTAATGATGTCAGTGCCGTTTATGGCACAAAAAACTTGAGCAATGATTGACGGTACAAGTCGATCTGACTCTGCCAAATTGAATAGATGACCGATGAATGATTTTCTTGAAACTGAGATGCAAATTGGTTTTGATAGGGTTGATAGGCGTTCAAGATTCGAGATGATCCGGATATCCCGGTCGTACCAATTTTGATTGGAGACTTTTGTAAAAAATGGGTTATTACCACTTGCTCTGAAGAAACCAATCAGAGGATCCACAATTAGTTTATCTTCCTCTATACCGCTTTGATTAGCCATATCCAAACTTACTTTTAAAATGTCGATTGTTTCTTCAATATCCCCTGATTGATAAGTAATCGATCTATCTCCATATGCTCCAATAATGACGGGCAGACCGGAAGTAGAGACTACGGATCTCATCATTTTATCATATTTTAGTCCTGTCACGTCATTGATTATGTCAACACCCATGTCAATGGAAGCTTTGGCGATTTCTGCTCGTGGCGTATCAACCGACAGTGGAATATTAGATACATCTTTTATCGCAATGATGGAATTTCGCATTCTTTCAAGTTCCATACTTGTCGAAACATACGTATCACCATATGGTGCAGTAGACATTCCGCCGATATCGATAATATCAGCACCATCTTGTTCCATTTTGATGGCCATTTCGGAGATAATTTTCCTGCCGATTGTAATTGATTCTTTGTAAAAGGACTCCGGACTAGCATTGATAATTCCCATTATTACCGGTTTCCCGTTTCCAATTTCAAGATTTCTTATCTTTACATTCTTCAATCAAATTATCCCCGCTTATAAGCAATTTTTGATAAAATCCTTGTTAAACTTTATTAGATAAACTATAAATTAATTTACACAAGCAAATTTTTCGATCAATAGTTTTAATATAGGTTAAATTGCCAATTATTATTAATTATAATGATTATTTTCTATTTAGACGCTTTGGAGAAACATAATGACAAGAACGCTTGACAAGACTCACACCGTCCTTTCCTATATTGAAGGAAGCCTCAAAAACGCAATTGTTATGAATGAAAATGTCAAGGAAAAAGGTTTTATATTTTCTCTCATTAATCCCCCTGTTCCATTAGGTGGTAATATTGTATCTCTTGATATTTATGTCGATGAATTACCAATATCTAAAAAATCCATTCAAATAGCCACGTCTGACACAATAGTAAATGCATCGGCATTATCTGAGTTAAGACCAATTCAATTCAAACCCTTTCAAAGTGCCAGATTTCTAGTGATAGGGATGGAACTTGAAAGTCAAAAGAAACACAAGATTACGATCATGAGTAAGCTTGAGGGATTTGAACAAATAATTATTCCATTCACCTTTGTCGATATTACAAGTAATAAGAAAGAAAAAGTAATCATCTCCTCAAATTTACCAGAGGAGTCTGATACCCAAGCTTATGGCGAGACAATGTTTATGAATTTTGCATCGCCATTGGTACTATCAGGAAGAAAAGCCTACATAGTTTGTTCTTCTAATGGAGCACTTTCGGCAAATTGGACATGGATGGGTGCAAGATACGATAATGGAGGATTGTACGTTCCTCCTGCTAGAGCATTTGGACGAATAATTGTGGAGCTTTCAGTAGATGATGGTGTTAGAAAAAGACTTCCAAATTTCGTAATTTCTTCTAGACATGAAAATGGAACTTTATGCACCCATCACGAAGTTGCGGAAATTCACGTTAAGAGAACTTTGTTCGTTCCAATTGAAAATAAGGGTTTTATTCAAATACTCCACTTTGATACTGAGAAAATTAATGAATTATTTAGCACCACTACAAGAAAACAATCCACTAGAAAAATTAGAGTGCATTTCCTTATTGACGGTAACATCACTAGTTATGGATTGGCGGCTATTTCGCAAAGCAATTTTTCAAGATATTATAAATCAGAGAACTGTCTACAGATTAGAACCATAGCAAAAAAAGGAGTGGCACATTATTTTGGAAGTATTGGAATTTCACCAAAAAGTTTGAAACCATCAAAGATACTAACCGATTCTTTTGATAATGATTTGGAATTGTCTTATGATATAGAACTTGAAGAGGGGGTAACAAAAGAAATTGCGTTGATAGGTGCTGGTGATTTCACAAGTGCCCAAGAATGTCTTAATGAATACAAAACCATCAGAGATAATTATCAAAAACTCTATGACGAAACAAAGAATTATCATAATAATATTTCCACATCGACTTTTACTATCCATCATGCTACTTCAAGTTCAATTTCAAATTCGACAATCTCTAAATTAGCAAAGGCGCTCAAAAAGGCAAAGACTGCTCTTGAATATCTAAAGGCAAATTATGACAATCTTGGTGAAGGAATCAGTGCAGGACTCCCAAGGTTTCCCAACTATTGGGCTCGTGATACGGGTTGGTCGCTTAGAGGATATCTATCCATGGGCCAATACGATTTCTCCTTAAGAGTCATAGAAAATTTTCTCAAACGCCAAGCAAAGCACAGCCACAATGGCGCGGTAAAGGGAGAGTTGCCCATGGTAATAAGCGGGAGGACATTCCTTCATAATACGACATATGGATCTGCAGATTCAACTTTCTTGTTTCCTTGGGCCATACGTGAGTATGTTCACGGTACCGGAGATACCCAATATCTCTCAAAAAGATGGGAATCCATAGTTAATCTTGTTAATTCAGGCTTCCTTAAAGACATCGACGGTGATGAGTTTATTGAGCATGGTTTTTCAGGAACGGCCGAGAAATTACCTATTCAAGATTCAACTTGGATGGACCATATAGATAGAAGAAAGAGTGCAAACGATGTACAAGCTTTGTTCTATGAGAGCCTTATAATAGGAAGCGAGTTAGCAAAAATAATTGATGATACAGAACATGAAAAATCTTGGCTTTCGTCGGCCCAAAAATTAAGAGATAAAATTGACAAGGAATACTGGGAACCAAAGCTGAGATTCTACTATGATACTATTCGTAAGGATTTGACGAAGGACGAAAGCATTCGTCCAAATGCATTGGTCATGTTGCTTACCGAAGTAGTAAAAGATCAAGACAAGGCAAGGCTAGTGCTTGATAGATTGGAAAAGGACGATATGACCACTCCGTGGGGCATGCGTTCATTAAGTAGTTTGGATTCCA
>JAICQW010000277.1 GCA_025937665.1 Nitrososphaeraceae archaeon
CGTTAACCTTATAGATTTTTTTTGCTTTCATCATTAAGTATTATTAAGATTGTTGGTCAGTGTATTGGTATTCCTTTGGACAACCGTATCGTATCTGCAGTTAAAAGGCAAATCCCATTCCTCGTCGGTGGCACCATAACCGGCATTGTTATGACCCATTTCCTGGGGCTCCCTATTACACTTGTTGTGAACTCTGCAATCTGGTATTTTATTTCGCAAATTTGGTATAGGATTGTCTGGCAAAAAAAAGGTATCGAAGATCAAAAACTACTTTTAAAATATTTATTGACGAAAATCAGACCGCAGAAATATTCGCGCTATTCGCATAATCTAGAATGAGTTAAACCGTCATGAACCACGGCGATTGCATTTGTGGGCACTTGCGCGAACATCACCAGTATAATAAATACTATAAAAGCGGAAGTGATCCTAGACACCCTTGTCAAAAATGCATATGCCATATGTTCAGAAGCACGTTAAAGTCTTAGATATCCTGACAAGCCTTGAATGAACAATAGTAATATATGGAGATTCTGTTCTTTGTTCCAAATCGTAGAAACTGACTTACGCAATCTAAAAAATAAGTTTTGCTGTGTAAATGCTTTTAGAGTATTAACATGACGAAAGAGCGTACAGTTCTTATTTTTGGATACCCTCTTGCGACACAGCACCTTGGTGGCCTGGTGTGGATAAAAAAAGTTGTTAATTACATTGACAAATCCGGAAAATTTTGTGTGAAAAAAATTAGCAACAGCAAAGAATCACCATTTTACAGATTTCCTTTCATTTCCGATATCCATGCTGTATTGAGAGGTGTTCTATCTTACCCCGACATAGCTATGTTAGACACTTATGGAGAGGCGGCAATCTTGATGTGGCTTTTATTGCGTTTGTTTTGCCCCCACACTAAAATAGCAACAGTCTTTCATCACTATGAACCCCTCTCTGTTAGACATAAGCAATGCCCTAAATTAAGTGCGAAATACTATGCTCTAATTGATATTATTACAAAAATGATGCTAAGGAATAGTGACAAGATTATTACCGTCAGTGAATCATCCATGGATGAACTAAGAACCCGGGTTGATGTTAAGATTGATAAGAAAATAGCGGTCGCGGGCTGTTCGTGTACGGGTTATTTCACCGCCGATAGTAAAGGTACAAAAGATATTGATTTTCTTTGTATTGGTCGCATTGAAAAATTTTCTGAAATAGAAAGCATCTGGGAAGAAATCAGAAGGCAGAAGCCAGCGAGCAAATTCGTAATGGCAGGAAGGTGTTCCTCAAAAGAATTGACGAGCCTAAGAAGAAGGGAGATAGATCATCGGGGCATTGTTTCAGACAAGGAAAAAATAGATCTGTACAGTCGAGCAAAAGTTTTTCTCTTTCCGTCACTGTTTGAAGGATTCGGTATCGCTGTCGGAGAGGCTCTTAGTGCTAAAATGATTGTGATTACATGGAAAATTCCTGCATTTGAAGAGAGGTTTCCCTGCCAGTCAAACCCAAACTTGAAACTAGTCAAAGTTGGTGATAAAGAACTGTTTGTAAAAAAAGCATTGAAAGCAATTAAGGACTATGATAGATTGGAGCCTTCTCAAGTATCGATGGAAAATCTAGGAATTATTCAGACTTGGGACGAAGTTGGTAACAATGTGGTTAATGCTCTTGAGACCACAATTAAGTAAGATTTGGGAATTTCTAGACCAGTTCTGGCATATCATATAGAGGAAAATCTTTTACTCTAGTCGTATAGTTCCTCCCGTACACCACAGATCAGACGTTCTCTAAAAGTTGATAAAACAAACTTGCCCGCTGCTAATATTCTCTTTGTTTCCATTTTTTGAAACACTTTCCGCAATATTTTTCGATTAATTGAGCATTACCCACATCATAACTAACAATTTTGGCGGGTATTCCTTCGCATTGGCAGCAGAGACCACCAACAACCTTCTTAATTAATGCGAACTTTGCGGCCTCTGAAACGTGGGGATCTTTGAGTCTCTCTTTTAAGAACTTCATTATTTTTTTCTCTATTGAAATCTGCCTCACAACGGGAGACTTCACTAGATAATTCTCCCGACCATTTCCAGACGATATTTAAATCGTAAAAATTTGAGACATATGTTGGTATACATTTCCTCAAGGATCAGTCTTTATTCTTATCAGTAACATCAGCTGTTGTCACTTTTTTATGTTGTTTACCTTTCCTGGTATCATCAA
>JAICQW010000241.1 GCA_025937665.1 Nitrososphaeraceae archaeon
CTGCTACAAGAAAAGTACTTGATTCGGGTGGAAATATACTCGCTCTTGATAGCTTGATAAAGAAGTATCCAGACGGAAAGGGGGTTAGAATAATTGGTTAAACAAATTACCCAGCAAGAACAAAATCCTAGTCAGACTGTGACGGTCGATGCGAAGGATTGTATCGCAGGGAGAATGTGCTCTCATATTTCAAAACTTTTACTCAAAGGACATCATGTCAGAGTAGTAAATGCAGAAAAAAGCATGATTTCAGGAAATAGATACAAAACTATCGAAATATACAAAGAATATCTAGAAATTGCATCAAATACAAATCCCATACACGGTCCATTTCATCCAAGAAAACCCGATAGAATCATTACAAAGATGGTCAGAGGTATGTTACCAAAAAGGAAATCTAGTGGGTTAACAGCCTTAAAGAGGTTGAGAGTTTATATCTCAATACCACCTGAACTCAAGAAGACAAAACTTGAAACATTTGAAGATTCCAAAATTAGGAAACCGTCGTCATACTTCATTACACTTGGCGAATTATCAAAACAGATAGGTTGGAACGGATTGGATAATTATGAATAAAATAGATCTTTATCCTGGTCAGAGAAAGTCAAGCAGAGCTGTTGCTACGATTTCAAAAGGAACTGGCAAAGTTAGAATTAACAATATACCAGCTGAATTAATAAATTCCGAAGTAGCGAGAGAATTGGTGCTTATTCCCCTAAGATTGATTGGCGAATATAGAGATAAAGTAGATATTAGTGTGAAGGTTCACGGAGGCGGTTTCATGGGACAATCATTTGCAAGTACTGTCGCTATTTCTCGAGCTCTGACGGGTGCAGGTAAGGGCGGTAGAGATCCTAGAGACCATCCCTTGGCAAGAAGCGTTCGCACGGAAATCCGCAAAAGAATAACAGAATTTGATAGGCATTTGCTATCAGGCGACCCAAGACAGACAGAATCAAAGAAATTTGGTGGATCTGGAGCCAGGCGTAGAAAACAAAAATCGTACCGTTAGACATCTGCTTTTTCATTTCATTGGTAATGTGAAGGCAAAACCAGAAATGTAAATCTATCCAGACTAATCTATTTTTTCCAGTATTATCTTTTCACGACATCTTTACGATCTGGAGAGATATAAAAATCAGTTAACTTCTTCTCATAACATATGCTACAGAGATATCCTGAAATATTCCACTCTTCCATAGATTTGTACCTAAAAGTTACCGTGTTACCACACAAGGCACATTTAAGATCATTTTTATCCATCAACATGAGTCCAATCTAGAGTAAATTAAAAGTTGTGAAATAGTAATGATTAAGAGCCATCTGGCTAACAAAAACACGCAAAAAAAATATTCAATATGACAAGCAATATTTTAAATTAGGAACTTTAAGTCACCATAAATATCACAATGGACGCTAAAGAATCATATTATAAGGTATTCGATCTTGTTGAAAAACATCACAAGTGGTTCAAGTCTTCTATACCATTAATCGCAAGCGAAAATATTCCCAGTCCTGCGGTAAGAGAAGCGATAGTTTCAGACTTTGGAAATAGATACGCGGAAGGCTGGCCTGGCGAAAGGGTTTACGCAGGGTGTATCTACATTGATGAAGTAGAATTAATCTGCAATGAATTGGCAAAAAGAGTGTTCAAGTCAGAATTTGCTGATTGTAGGGCTACTTCAGGTGTTGTCGCAAACCTTGCAATATATTCTGCTTTTTCTAATCCAGGAGACCATATGCTGGCGGCGTCTATCCCCAGTGGAGGACATATTTCTCATGGTAAAAAGGAACATTCTGGAACTGCCGGTCTTGTTCACGGCCTCAATATAGAACATTATCCATTCTCAAAAGAAGATATGACAATCGATGTAGACGCTACCAAGAAAAAGGTCGCTGAAATGATTGCAAATGGTAAGAGACCTGCTATCGCAATGTTCGGAGGAAGCTTGTTTCTTTTTCCTCATCCAGTAAGAGAGCTGGCATCTTTTATGCATGATAATAATATTTACGTAAATTATGACGGAGCTCATGTGGCAGGATTGATAGCAGGAGGAGAATTCCAAGACCCAATTGGAGAAGGTTCGGATTCCATGACAATGAGCTCCCATAAGACTCTATGGGGTCCGCAAGGAGGAATTATTATCTCGCTAGAAAAATATGCAGATAACATCAAGAAGGCCATCTTTCCAGGTAACACAAGTAGCCATCATCTCCACCATGTGGCAGGCAAAGCAATAGCTTTGGCAGAGTCAATAGAGTTTGGGAAGGACTATGCAAAACAAGTCATAAAAAATGCAAAAACTCTTGCCGAATCACTTGCAAATTGTGGTTTTACAGTTTTAGGAGAAAAGCGTGGCTACACAGAATCACATCAATTGGCTGTAGATGTTTCCAAATTTGGAGATGGTGGAACGATTGAAAAGGAATTAGAAAAAGCAAATATTATTCTTAACAGACAGCTATTACCTGGTGATATCAAATCTGGTAAACATTATATGCATCCAAGTGGTGTTCGAATCGGAGTACCTGAAGTAACTAGATTAGGAATGAAAGAAAGTGAAATGAAAGACATTGCATCATTTATAAAGCAAATAGTGATTGACAAGTCGGATCCAAAGCAAGTTGCTAGCTCAGTATCA
>JAICQW010000180.1 GCA_025937665.1 Nitrososphaeraceae archaeon
ATATATTCAAGGTTGGTAAAATAATATCAAATATAATTCTCTCTTTTGATATCGTTGAAAATAGTAAATTCGAAATAATAATTATTGCTTGTGATTCATTTCCCTGAATCAAGCATTCTAAAAATTTTTGTTGTAAATTGTGGATATTTAGTGGGAACTCAATCTGGGGAGCATCTTTATCCAAGTACCATACATTAACAGTTCCAATTTTTTTTTTCTAACCAGCCCTTGAGTTAGCATCAGATTCAAGTATTTTGTGAGGGTCATTCGATTTATTTTGGTTTTTGTTGAAAGTTCTACTCCAGATAGACCTGCGTAGTTTTGAGACAAAGCAGAAATTACCTTTTGCTTTACTTCCTCAAAATTATACCCATGATGCATAATGAGATATTGATCAAGTATGTTTTAATAGTTTTCATTTTTTCAATGATTTTTTCAGGATTAATCAAAAAAATATAAGTCTATACTTATATCCGTTGCATTAGCAATGTCCAATAAAAAAGCTGTATTAGCTTTCTCTGGTGGGTTGGATACTTCGGTTTGTGTAAAATATCTCCAAAATAATCACAAACTGGAAGTAATTACAGCTACTGTTGACTGCGGACAAAAAGATGATTTTGAAGAAATTAGAAAAAGGTCAAAGATCCTTGGTGCCATAAAGCACTTTAATATTGATGCCAAGAAAGAATTTGTAGAAAATTATGTTGGTAGATCCATAAGGGCAAATGGACTTTACCAAGGAAAATATCCCCTTGCTACAGCTCTTGCACGTCCCCTAATTGCAGAAAAAATAATGGAAGTCGCTGCGCAGGAAAACGCAATTGCGGTGGCCCATGGATGCACGGGTAAGGGAAACGATCAGGTAAGGTTTGATATTGCAATGTCATCTATTGATCCAACTATAAAAATTATAGCACCAATAAGGGAGATGAATCTTACAAGGGATTTTGAAATAAAATACGCAAAAAAAAATAATGTTCCACTTAGCGAGGAAATCAAGAGATATAGTACTGACACGAATATATGGGGTCGAGCAATAGAAGCAGGAAAATTAGAAGATCCTTGGATAGAGCCTCCGGAGGAGATTTTCAGCTTGGTTAAGAATAGGAAAATTCCTGCGGAGTACTTGGAAATAGAATTTGATAGAGGAGTACCTGTGGCTGTCGACAACAGAAAGATGTCTCTAATGAATATGATTACGTATCTCAACACCAAAGCAGGTAGTCATGGAATAGGAGTCATAGATCATATAGAAGACAGAGTCGTCGGAATAAAGACCAGGGAAATATACGAAGCCCCAGCTGCTCTAACAATACTAGCTGCACACAAAGATTTGGAACAACTTGTTCTAACAAAGCACGAGTTGAGATTTAAGCAAATTGTTGATGATCAGTGGAGTTGGTTGATCTATTCTGGATTTTGGTTCGATCCTCTTAGAGAAGACTTGGATAAGTTTATAGAGGCAACTCAAATTAGAGTTACAGGAAAAGTTAGGATGAAATTGCAAAATGGATCCGCTAAGGTAGTTGGAAGAAAGTCAAAGAATTCACTTTACAGGCAATCCCTGGCCACATATGCCTCAGATTCCATTTTCGATCAAAATCTTGCAAAAGGTTTTATAGAGTTATGGGGGATGGAAACAGTTATTGCCAATAAATTATCAAAGGTCTTACCTGTTAAGGGGAAAGGAGTAAATAGAAATGAAAAAAGAGTGTAAAGACTGTGGCGCTGAGCTGACTATTCCACAGGATTCTATGGTTGGAGAAATAATAACATGTCCGGATTGTGGCACTGATTTTGAAATTGTATCAAAGGCTGAGGACACAGTTGAGATGAAGGAAGCTGAGTCAGTCGGAGAAGACTGGGGACAATAGTTGGTTAGAATATGTATAATATACGACAAATTAAGATTTGAAGAAAAAAAAATATACAACGATATTCAGCAAAAAGGGTTTGACGCCACTTTAGTGGATGGAAAATCTCTAATATTCGATACTGAATCGAGTAAAAGCGATTCAAGATTTGGTGATATAATATTACAACGCGTGATAAGCTATAACAGGGGTTTGCACCTGACTTATTGTTTAGAACAGAAGGGTCTACCTGTTGTAAATTCATCTGGTGTAAGTGAAATATGTGGAAATAAGCTAATTACATCTTTGATTCTAAAGAAGAACGGTGTGCCAACACCAAAGACAACTTTTGCTTTTAGTACTGAATCAGCAAGAGAATGTATGAAAAAACTAGGATACCCACTAGTGGTTAAACCAATTATTGGTTCCTGGGGCAGAGGTGTTTACCAAATAAAAGACCAATCTATGGCTGAAATGATGCTGGATTCAAGGCAGGAAAATGACAATTCATTTTCAAGGATTTACTATTTCCAAGAATTAATAGATCGTCCTTCACGTGACATTAGATGCATTGTAATAGGAGATCAAGTAGTTGCTTCAGTCTATAGATATTCATCAGAAAACGAATGGAGAACTAATGTGGCTGTAGGTGGCAGGACAGAGATGGCTCCATTGACTTCAGAATTAAAAGAGATCGTACTAAGAGCGTCAAATGCAGTCGGCGGGGGAATTTTGGGCGTTGACCTTATGGAAGATAAAGAAAGAGGCTATCTTGTACATGAAGTAAACAATACTGTAGAATTTAAAGGGGCCTCAGCCGTCTGTAGATCCGACATTGCAGGTGCAATGACTGATTATTTGGTAAAGATGTCATCAAAATAGGTTTGCAATCTAAATACCTGTCATTAATCTGATTAGAGTCCAAATCTTTTGTCAAGGATAACAAAATTCATAAGATGTCATAGTAGAAATTTTGGTGAGGGAAGAAATTGATTAAAGTGGGAGTAATTGGTGCGTCGGGATATGTAGGCGGGGAGCTATTGCGGTTGTTGGTAGTACACCCGGATGTAGAATTAAGTGTTTTAACTTCTAGACAGAATGCTGGAGAATATGTTCACAGAATACATCCTAGTCTCAAAGGTTTCATTGATCTAACTTTTTCACCAATGGAAATGGACAAAATAGTAAATCAATGCGATTTAGTATTCGTATCAGTTCCACATGGTAACGCGTTGAACATCGTCAAGGACTTGTACAGTACTGGGGTGAAAATAGTTGATTTATCAGCAGACTTTCGTTTGAAGAACGCAGACGACTATGTCAAATGGTATGGATGGGAACACCCATTTTCTGATTTACTTTCTAAATCTGTATATGGAATACCTGAAATTCATAGAAATGAAATCAAGGATGCAAAATTAGTTTCCTGTCCTGGATGTATGGCGGTAACGTCAATATTGGCTCTGAAACCTTTAATGGAGAACAAATTTATCGATACAAGTCATATTATTGTGGATAGTAAAATTGGATCTTCTGGAGCAGGCGCAAATGATAGTACAGGTACTCATCATGCCATGAGATATGGAGTAATAAGACCTTACAAGCCTTCTAAACACAGACATACTGGTGAAATAGAGCAGGAACTGAGCATCGTATCAGGTGAAAAAATTAAGGTAAGTATGAGTCCTCATGCAGTGAATTTAGTGAGAGGAATATTGACTACCAATCATGTATTTCTGAATTCACCAAGATCAGAAATTGAGTTATGGAAAGCCTACAGAAACTCGTACAAGGAAGAACCTTTTATTAGATTGATAAGGGATAAGAAGGGTTTATATAAATTCCCAGATCCTAAATTTGTAGTAGGGTCCAATTTCTGTGATGTAGGTTTTGACATGGATGAAAATACGAATCGCATAGTAGCACTTTCTGCCTCCGATAATTTAATGAAAGGGGCGGCTGGTTCTGCCATCCAGAATATGAACCTCATGTGTGGATTTAACGAGACTAGTGGACTAAGATATACCCCATTGACACCGGTATGATAGTCATAAAGTTTGGTGGAAGTGTGCTTTATGAAC
>JAICQW010000213.1 GCA_025937665.1 Nitrososphaeraceae archaeon
AAAAATATTATAGAGAAAAAACATTCTCTTGGTATAGTTGTTTTTGAGATTACTTCTGATAAGAATCAGCGATATATCGTATGTTCCGCACTAGGTCATTTGTACAGTTTAATTCCTTTGGAGAAAAATCGGAAAAAATATCCAATATATGAAACGGTATGGTCTCCAAGACCTTCGACTATTGTGCATGAAAAGAAGAGAATCTTGGAGACTTTGAAAGTCATATCAAGGATTTCTGAACGTGCTTCTGGATTCATACATGCATGTGACTACGACCTGGAAGGCGAGTTAATTGGCTATAACATACTTGAACATGCTTGTAAACACAAGTATGAACAGTCACAGAGGGCAAAATTTTCTTCGCTTACTGATTCAGAAATAAATCAATCATTTAGTAATTTACAACGAACCGATATTAGAGTAGCTGAAGCAGGAAAGGCCAGACATCTTGTAGATTTTATTTTTGGGATTAATCTATCAAGGGCACTAGTTAGTTGTTTGACTGTTGCCAATCAAGATAACAGATATCACAATCTAAGCATTGGAAGAGTTCAGGGCCCTACTTTAGGATTTATGGTGGACAAAGAGATAAAGATTAGGAAACATATTCCAGATCCGGTATGGTATGTTAGTGGAAAATTTCAGAAAGATAAGAAAGATAACTCTTCTTTCCAGGCAAATCTGAGAAATGCAGTACACAAACTTTCGGAAATTCAAGAAATACTAGCTACATGTAAAAATCAAAAAGGCACTATCAAGAAAATTATTAGCCAGAACAAGAAGATCAATCCCCCTACACCATTCAATCTAAGTGATCTGCAAAAAGAAGCCTTTAGAATATTAAAACTGTCTCCGTCCGTGACCCTTTCCGTCGCTGAGTCTCTTTACCTGGCGGCACTAATTTCATATCCACGCACATCTAGTAAAAAACTTCCTCCTTCCATAGGATATAAAAAAATTCTAGATCTATTAAGCACAAATTATGCTACAGTGGATAAAAGCATAATACGAGAATTGTTGACGCAAAAACATTTGGTTCCCTATCAAGGTATTGAAGAAGATCCGGCTCATCCAGCCATTTACCCTACAGGCATAAAACACAAAAAACTAAGTAACCTCCAGAATAAAATTCTAGACTTGATAATTAAAAGATTTTTAGCCACGTTCGGAGATAGTGCTGTGACTAATTTTACCGAAGTTACTATTAATGTGAAAGGCCATGATTTTATTGCGAAGGGAAATACAATTTTGAATTACGGTTGGCTTTCTATTTATGAACCATATTTTAGTATCAAAGAAATGAGTTTGCCCCACTTTGTCAGAGGTGATTCCGTAGAAGTAAATGAAGTTACTGTAGTAGAGGATTTTATCAAACCACTTGCAAGATATAATCAGGCAAGTCTATTAAATAAAATGGAAATTAAAGGGATTGGAACAAAATCTACCAGGGCTGAAACAATCAATTTATTAATAAAACGCAAGTATATTGTTCAAGACAATATCGAATTAGAACCTACTGAATTAGGCTTTACAATTATTGATACAATGAAAAAATTTATTCCAGATATTGTTACTACAAAATTATCTACCTTCTTGGAGTCCAGCATTAAAAGAGTAGAAGGAGGAGAGCTTGATATTATTAACCTTCAGAGATATTTAGAAAAATCCTTAATGAATCCTCTAAACAAGATCAAAATAAATGAACTGGCGATTGGCAATGAGATAAAAAATGGACTTGCTACTTCAGAAACCAAATGGTCATTAGGTAAATGTCCAAAATGTCATACAGGAGAAATGGTCTTGATCAAAAGCAATAAGACCCATGAACGATTTTTAGCCTGCTCTAAATTTAGAGTAACTGGATGTAATGCAATTGCCCTACTTCCTCAATTTGGTTTGATAAAAAAAAGTAATGGAATTTGTACTTGTGGATGGCCAATCTTAAATGTAATGTTCAAAAGAAAAAGGACATGGAAAATTTGTGTGAATAGAAGTTGCCGAGAAAATCGATCACATAAAATGGAAAGTCATCACAATTTAGATCCGAATACATCAATATAATTTCGGTATACATCAGTTCGTCTATTCGTCAAAAGTGGAAGTGTTCTTCTTGTGGTATCTATTTTTGAGCAATCAATATCGATAAATGCAATTCCTTCTCGATTTTCCATATCTATTATGGTAGCGCCAAATGGATCGACCGCCATACTATGTCCACAATAAATATTACCAACTTGATTAGGTGCTAGCACATATACACCGTTTTCTATTGCTCTTGCTCTAACCATAATTTCCCAGTGTTCTCTCTTCATAAATCCCGCTACCCAAGCTGATGGTGATACTAGTATATTGGCCCCATTGACTGTTAGAATTCTGGAAATCTCTGGAAACCGCATGTCGTAACAGATGAGCAATCCCAGTTTTCCAACGGATGTTTTACTTGGTTTTTCAATAATACTTCCTGCTAGTAACTTTTCAGATTCTTTGAATCCTAACGCGTCATAAAGATGGACTTTTCTATAAATGGATTGTAGTTTTCCAAGCTCATTAATTATTACACCTGTATCAAAAACCTTATGATTCTTGTCATTGGTATTAATGATCTCATACAACGTTGCGATTACAGTTATTCTGTTTTGTTTAGCCGAATTTGACAATGTTGACACAAAATTACCAGTGATTTTCTCGGCAATTTTGTGTAATGATTCTGACTTTTGTTGAGGTGGAGAATATGCCATCTGAAATTCTGGAAAGCAGATTAATCGAGCCTTTTTCTTGGATGCTTCATTTATTAATTTCAGTGAGTGAGCCAAATTAAGTTCCTTGTCTACAGAAGATTTCATCTGAACGATAGCAGCTTTAAATTTTTTTTTCATGGGGGTCACCTTATTTTAGAATTAGAATTATTGATCGAAAGGTTAGTGAACAAAATGATCAATCCTTTTCGGCAGAATATGCTTGTTTCTTGTGTGAATATCCCCTTTCTTCCAAGAAATCCCAATTTTTACCACATATAACACAGGTAATCCGGTTTTCAATTTTGATTAATTCCAACTCATAGTGGCTACATCGAATTTGGTACTCCTTCTTCATGGAATCCATTTCTCTCAAAGTGTCTATGTGTCTAACAGAATTTTCCGTCATA
>JAICQW010000294.1 GCA_025937665.1 Nitrososphaeraceae archaeon
CCCGATGGAGGCATTCAAATCTGCTCTAAGGGGATACGCAGAAAAATATCGATTGTAATATCTACTCATAGTTCTGTGTACCGCCGGGCATTTTCTTCCAAAGAACCGATATCAGAGTGGGCCCGAGTCGACGTGCTTTTTAGAAGCGCTAAAGTGAAGGTTTCGATCTTATTCTGTTCCACCCTGCACGGTCCGACTTAGCATCTTTTTCTCTTTTCATTTATTCTAAAATCCTAAATTACAAGAGTGGATAGAATGTATTTTTCATATCATCAATTCACTCAAAAAATAAGTTTGATGAAAGTACAACTATCTCGTACCAAGCAAAGCAATGGAGTTATTTCATTTATCTTAATCAAGAAGTCGTCGTGATGACACATTTACAGCCATTAAAGACTGCAAGTCCTCGCAGGACGATGATGATGACCTAAAATCGCAAGATTTTGCTATATTTGATGGTATGAGATAAGGGGCATGATTTTATTACGAATTATTGGATCAGGGTCAGCTTCGTTATCAAATGAGACCACGAGAATAAAATCACCATCCTTGCCTATTGGCATAACTGCCCGTTTTACCTTTTCATAGAAGGCTATAGAATATAGGGTCTTTCCAAGCTTTGGTTCCATTAGCCTCCTAGTACTCATCCTTAAGACTGAATGCTCAACAGATTCAATCGTTTCTTCTTGTGTTAGCAACGGAACTAATCCCGCCCTGTATTTTGCTGATACTATGGTTCTCCGCATATTGGTTATACCTGCAAATCTAATCGTCTTGTCTAGGTCTATAATGCTCTGACAAACATCTTCAAATAATGAAGAAGACATTCTCACACTTTCTTGAGTACTATGTGCTATTATCTTATATTAAGATTAGACGCTAATTATATGTGTTGCACTGTACGCATTGTTTTAGAACTATGTAGTAACAAACACAATGGGTCCGCTTTTCTTATCTGGCACAATGGTCGTAAAACATATAGCATGTTTCTGAGCGAGAAAAGTGCGCATAGTATTTTTATCGAAGTTCTTATTTAGTCACTGAAAAAAGAATTAGACTGCTGCTAGGAAGTCCTGGATATGATAATAATATCAATGAAATACCTTAATCGACCCTGGTTACTTTGTCTACTGATCGTTAAGGTAAGAGTTTAAAGATGCTTCTCAATGCAAAATACCTCTGTAGAACCCTTCTAAAAGAACGATGATAGAGCGGGCCCGTCGGGATTTTTTGATAAAAATTTATTTGAGTCTGAAAACCAATCTCGAACTTGATGTGGAAGCATACGATTTGATGCAATTCGTAAGAGGGTGTTCACAGAATAAGTATTCCGCTTAGTCCAATTTTCTGCAACATATTTTTTGTATGCATGGCAAAAACAACTGATACATAATTTAGCAGTAGACAAGGAGACAAAAACTAATTAGATTAGAATTGCTTTCATTAAGTATAGGGAGGCAAATTATTCAATTGAATCTCTTCTCAAAGATAGTTGTTGCGGTAGACGGTTCTGAGAGCTCTAACAAAGTTTACGACGTGGCCGCACAACTTGCCAAACTTTCTAATGGCAAATTAATTATAGTTCATGTCGTGATGCCACCTTTACCAGTCGGTGGCTTGTTTTACACTGACGCTTCTAGCATTGACAAGTTACGGATTGATTCGGAAGAAGCTGGAAGGAGGCTTCTACAGAATTATTCTGAAAAGTCAATAAACGAATACAAAATTGCAGTTGAAACCACTTTGACCCAAGGTTATCCACCAGATGCTATCATTAGAGAGGCAGACGCAAAAGGCGCTGACCTAATCGTTGTTGGAAGCAGAGGATTCAGCGGAGCCAAGCAATTTTTTATCGGAAGCGTACCAAATTCAGTCTTGCACCATTCAAGGATTCCTGTCTTACTTGTGAAATGAACCGTATTTGTATTGAAATGC
>JAICQW010000272.1 GCA_025937665.1 Nitrososphaeraceae archaeon
CCAATTTACGGGCTTGCAACTCCTTAACATGGAGTATAAAGCCCAGTCGCTTTTTTTCAATAAAATAATTTATTTTCAACGTAATAGCATTTTACCAATTTAATAATGAATTCTTATAATATAGGCAATTGTACTAAATAACTAAAGAATATTTTCAAGAAAAATAAGGTTTGTGTTGTATTATCACTCATCTTTCTTGGTTTCTGGCTGACCCGGTTCTGGTGCAGGTTCTGGTTCAACATCCCCAGGTTCCTCCGGTTCAGGTTCTACTTGTCCGAGTTGAGTATACAAATCCATTGAAGTTGACATTGTCTTAATGACGTCTCAAAACTATTTATGGATTTACAATATCCTATGGTTACCGTCAGTATAAACTGATTTAGGATTCTGTCTTGCTGAACTTCTAACATAATAAATAAAAATGGAGATGCTATACCAAGAATTTGCCCGATTTTATATCATTAATACAATCATAATATAGTTTTGAGCCCAAGTCTTATCAGGTAGGTAAGTGAAATGACATCAAGACCTGTGCATGCGAAACCTGAAATGAAATCTGATATTTGGGAATTACATACCTCAGGACAGAACCAATCCTCTTGGTTTAACGATACTCTCCAACCAGCTAAATTCGAAAAATTATCCGAAAATATTTCCGTCGACGTGGCAATTGTTGGTGGCGGGATTGCAGGAATTACAACGGCATATCTAATATCAAAATCGGGCAAAAGTGTTGCACTGCTTGAGGATGGGTATATTGGGAGTGGTGAAACAGGGAGAACAACTGCGCACATTACACATGCTCTTGATGATAGATACTATAATATAGAGAAAAACCATGGGACTAATTCAGCAAAAATGGCTGCAGCGAGTCATACCTCAGCAATCGATTTCATTGATAGAACGGTAAGAGAGGAGAGAATTGATTGTGCATTCAGTCGCTTGAATGGTTACCTCTTCTTAGATCCTACCGATAATAAATCATCTTTAGATAAAGAAATAACCGCTCTGAGAAATGCCGGTATATCCAGTGCTAAAATTGAAAGTAAATCACCGTTAGGATCAAAAGAAACATCTCCATGTATATGCTTTCAAGGCCAGGCACAATTTCAGCCAATGTTATATTTAACTGCAATTGCAAATAAAATGAGTCAAAACAATGAGGTGAAAATCTTTACCGAGACTCATGCACAGGAAATTCAAACTGTTAATTCAACGAATGTTATTAAAACCAACACTGGCTATAGCGTTACTGCAAGGGATGTTGTCCTAGCAACAAATGCACCAATCATAGATAAGGCGAGCAAGATTTATGACAAGCAAGTAGCCTACAGGACTTATGTGGTGGTAGCTGAAATTCAAAAAAATTCAATACCGTCAGCTCTTTACTGGGATACAGGAAATCAAAATTCAGATGATCATGTCAAACCATATCACTATGTGCGAATCCAGCAAACTGGAAACGAAACTAATGATCTGTTAATAGTCGGAGGAGAAGACCATAAGACAGGAAGTCCTAATGACAGGACTGACTTTGATACGAAATTTAAGAATCTTGAAACATGGATGAGGAAAATTTTTTCTGTTGATGGCCCAATAGTTTATAATTGGTCAGGACAAGTGATGGAACCCTTAGATGGATTAGCTATTATAGGTCCTAATCCTGGTAAGGATAAAAATATTTATATTGCCACAGGCGATTCTGGAAACGGAATAACCCACGGAACCATTGCCGGTATTATCTTGCATGATCTCATTCTAGGTAAGAATAATCCCTGGGCAGAATTATACAACCCTAATAGGAATATAAGGTGATATTGGACGTGAGCAAACCTAGTTCTGAATCAGAAATGAATAACCTTACAAAAGATAGTGGAATAGTTAAAGAAGATGAAAAATTAGCCATTTACAACGACAGCACAGGAAAAGAGCATAGATTTTCAGCCATATGTACTCATTTGGGATGCAATGTGGTTTGGAATGATTTGGAAAAATCATTTGATTGTCCTTGCCATGGTTCAAGGTTTTCCGGCCTCACTGGGAATGTAATTAATGGGCCTGCTAATGCTCCGCTTGAGAATAAGGACAATGACAATTAAGTTTAATGTTCCTACGCAATAGATAAAATCTTCGAAGCAATGTTTCTTGATTTATTTAAATAATGTTCATCATAGGATAAGTAATGAAAAAGTCGAAATCTAGAATAGCAGTGAAAAAGTACAAACACAGTATCGCAAAAAAATATGGCTTCTTCTGGATAACATTAATCTTGTTTTCAGGCTC
>JAICQW010000137.1 GCA_025937665.1 Nitrososphaeraceae archaeon
CACCTAGTGTATTATCAGTTGTTTGATTAGCACCTAGTGTATTATCAGTTGTTTGATTAGCACCTAGTGTATTATCAGTTGTTTGATCAGCATTTAATGTGTTTTGAGTCGTTTGGTCTGAGCTTAATGTATTTTCAGTAGTTTGTGTAGATTCAAGTTGATTTTGATTTTCCACAGTTATTTCATTTATGTCTACATTTTTCAGGTCAATGTCAATATTGACACCGCTGCCACCGCTGATGTGTGCTCTCTTGGTAACTACATCTATCTCAATTGTTCCTTTACCTATCTGGCCTCTGATTTCACCATCTGGAAATGATTGTGTGTGTACATTTACGTATGCAGAGGATTTATCAATGAGACTCACAAGATCTGATATAGATTTGCCCTTTAGTGGCCCTTCTAATTTATCTGCTGTTATACTACCCTGTACTAATGCTCCGTTTACTGTATCTTTATTACCCTTGAATAGTGTTGCAACAACAGGTCCATTTTCACTGGCCTTACCTGAATGAATATGGGCTTGTGTTACTCCTTTCAGTCCTTCTCCTTCAATTTGGTACCAAACTTTTGAATTACCACTGTTTACAATAAAACCACTCATTCCTGTTGCCGTTACATCGGGGTGTGACGGAACTTCGTTTTTGCCATTTAATACGGTGAGGTATCCATTTTGCTGCTGTGCATTTATTTGATTTGCGAATATTACTGAAACTGATATTGACAGTATCGCCGCTAGAACTACTGCTATGTAAGTTAATTTTGTCATTACTTAGAAAAAGGCAAAATAATTTATTAATAACTATGATACGGTTCTCTAAGATAAATAATACTTTAATAATATTAAACTGTAATAAACAATGAGACATATTAGATCCCAAACACTATGCGCTGGATGATTCATTTTACTTCTGAATTATGACCGCATCATGTTGCTCGGTGTTCGGCCGGCAATGAAGATTTAAATTTACAATGTTCCTCAGTACTATTTATCTCAAAAAATGACCTGGATCGGTGATGCTTATCGTTGGTTATATAGCAAATTCAGCTCTCGCCCCACAAATTTTAGTTGGGTCATAAACAATGAGCTTGCTGGAAGCGGATTGCCATTATCGTTCCAGCAATTCAAATGGTTAGTTGACCACGGGATAGGAACAGTGGTCACGGTTCGAGAAGTACCTTTACCTTCCCATTGGTTCTCGTTAGTGGATAAAAAAAATTCGAGCCCTGATATTAAAAATCTCGAGAAAATAAATTACTTGCATTTGACAGTTGAAGATTATCATTCTCCGACAGTGCAGGAGATTGATTCAACGGTTAAATTTATTGAAAATGAAATAAAAGCAAAAAGACCAGTATTGGTCCATTGTGCTGCTGGAAAAGGTAGAACAGGAACTATTCTAGGAGCTTATTTACTAAGAAACGAGAATATTGGTGCCAGGGATGCAATAACCAGAATTAGAAATATACGACCTGGGTCAATTCAAACTGATTCTCAAGAGAAGTCGCTTTATGAATTTGAGAAGTATTTGAAGGATAAATCCACGAAAAATTCAAATTAAATTTGAATCATATTGGTAACAAACCGACTATCCAAGAAATATGACAACATTTTTTTGATACTGATTGATGTTATATCATATGGATTTTGAAAAGTTAGAGGATCTGGCCACTGAGGTAAATTTGGCACGAAATCAGAATATGAGATCTAGAGCTAAAGAAGTAGAAAATGAAATATTGAAAAGCTTGACAGATACTCAATTGGATTTTCCAGTTGAAGCAGATGTCTTAATCAACAAGAATTCTGCTTCCTTTGTATATAAAAACAATAAAACGTACCCCGCATTGTTAGAATATATTGCACGTATCTTGCATGTCGAGATTCCGATTAGGATTAAGGAGTCTAAGTTTGGACCGGGAGGAATCATAGTTGCGGCTGGGAATAAGGATGAGGCACATAAAATATTACAAGAATGTTCCAATGAGTTACAGATTCTCATAAAGGGTAAAGAAGGGCACATTGACTAATTATATTGTTTGAATATGTTCAAGAATTTCATTTGTTCTCAATAACATCGATGAGCTTTGACAATCTGAATGGTTTGATTAAGACATCCTCACTGGCCACTTTAAGTGATTTGATTCCAGTAGTAGTGCTGTACATGGGATTAGTTGTAGTTAAAACAATTCTTTGAGCAGGTCTAATTTGATAAATCTCTTTTGCTAAATCAGTTGCCTTAAGATTACCAGTTGAGTGCATATCTAGAATAATAATGTTATAATCATTTTCTCTTATCGTTGATAAGCATTCATTACTATCTGAAGTAACAAGTGTATTGATATTTCTCCTTGTAAAAAACTCAGTATATAGAGTCATTAAATCTGGATCGGATTCTACGATAAGGATATTCATGGAATGCTCTTTTACGTGCATGCCTGACAGACTATGAAGATCATACTTGTTAAGATCAACTAAGGTGTCATGTGAATTCATAATCGCGGATTTCGAGTCTAGTTTATTCATTAAAACAACTTGCGGATGAGGACATATTACTGTGATATGGTAATTATTTATGAGCCATTCATCATGAACATCCTGCCACCATTTCTCAAGGATCTCAGACTTGTCATATGATTTGATTTCACACAGGTTGCAAGCGGCATCGGCAAAGACAGTTATTTTATATTGCTTACCTTTTATTATTTGATCATTAATTGTTTCCTCCAGTTTATTTTTGAGTTCCTCAAATGGGGATAAGCTACCATTTAATGCAGATTCAACAAAAGGTCTAAAGTTGATAATTTGCAAATTTTTATTGCCTATATTCTCTTTGTAATGCTTTATTCTATCAGATAACTTTTCTATGCCCAACATATGGGACCGGTCTAATGCATGAACAGATGCATAAATACAAATTTGTCCATCTTCAAGCCCCCTGTTAATCCAATAGGTTGCAGCTTGTGCGCGATGTTCTTCATCTGCATACATGAGCATGACGTGTTTGCCATCTGAAATTTCATACGGATCACGACGGTTACTCATTTAATTCCTCTATCTTTATATCTTCAATCCGTAGTGACAATCATACTCCAATTAATTAACTGAGGATAATAGTTTATTAGAGTTATTGGCGTTTAATTCCAAGAATTCAATCGGTTACCTAACATTTTCTATATTAGTTAACTTTCTCTTTGGAAATCCTCAGGAAAAATGGGAAGAATGCTTGTCCTAGGTGTAATGTATCACATATTGATTTCTTATTATTCGTTTTTCCACATCATCTTTCTCATTTCTTTACCAACTGTTTCTAATTGACTTTTTTCTAGTTGATTCATGAATCTAACAAATGAGTTCTTTCCATCCTTTTTGTATGTGCTAACCCACTCATTTGCAAATTCACCTGATTGTATGTCTTTTAACACCTTTCTCATGTTTTCTTTTACCTGCTCATTTATTATCATTGGTCCTCTGGTGAGACCGCCATACCTCGCAGTTTCACTTACACGGTTATACATCCCAGTAATTCCGTATTTGTATATCAGATCTACAATTAGTTTTAGTTCGTGCAGACATTCGTAATAAGCTACCTCTGGCTGGTAACCGGATTCAACCAAAGTTTCAAATGCATTCAGGACCAGAGAATGAGCACCACCGCACAAATCGACTTGTTCCCCGAACCAATCAGTTTCAACCTCTTCTTTAAATGTGGTCTCAATAACTCCTGGCTTAGTGCTCCCAATTGCCTTGGCCATTCCCAAAACGGTTTTCATAGCGTTTTTGGACGAGTCCTGATAAACTGCAACAAGCGATGGAGTACCGAATCCTTCCTGATATAATTCCCGAACTCTCTGACCTGGTCCTTTAGGAGCGACCATTACCACATCCACGTTTTTGGGAGGAATTATCCACTCCCAATGAATTGCTGCGCCGTGTGAGAAAGACAGTGTTTTTCCTTCAGAGAGTCCGGGCTCTATGTCGTTTTTATAAACATTGGCTTGCTCCATATCAGGAGTAAGTACATGAACAATATCTGCCTCTTTTGAGGATTCCTTGACTTCTTTGACTGCGTGTCCATCATCTTCTGCAATTTTCCATGATTTTGCCCCCTTGTACAATCCGATAATTACATTTAATCCTGAATCTTTCATATTATTTGCTTGAGCTCTGCCTTGAATACCGTAACCTATCACAGCTATAGTCTTGTTCCTGAGTTGTTCTAAAGAAACATCATTATCAAACCATTTTTTTGCGGTCATACCTAGTCATATTCTGTATCGATATTTATAGGCAATTCAAATATCCAATGCTAAATTAGATTCTCTAATTAAAATTGAAGTGGTTTGCTTGACATTTATAGTTTAATGAATTATGGCTTATTTTAAGCCGTCAATTATTTTTCTAGTCTCTTCTAGATCAAATGCCTTAAGAGTTGTAATACGCACATTTCCCAAAGCCCCTGTTGAAAGCGAAACTGACATTGCAACCTCATCACTGGGTAGTTCTACAGTAATTACAATGTCAAATCTTCCAAATGTATACAATATGTCTGTCAACTTTCCACCTTTCTTCTCAAGGTATGATTTGAAAGATTCAGCACGCTTTATCGTATCCTTTACGTTCTTGATACCTTGATCTGTCCATCTTACAAGTAATACATATTTTCCCATTTGAAATATTTACTATTCTGAATTATTAATTGTTGTCTTTAGATGATACTTAGATGTTTGTACCGCAAGTCTTAAACTGCATAACATGAATACCTTCTTAGAAAGGCTATTCTTCACCGGATTTACCTTTCTCATAGGACGGTTAGATTTCCCTCTTCCGTCCTATTTACTTATGGTACCAACTTTGGTTGCTCTAAACTTGGCTTTCACTATTCCCCAAATTTAGAAATAATAAAACTTTCCAAATCACTCACGTATATCATTTCATACATTTGACCAGGATTTAGACATTAGCACAAGTATTAGATTCAAAAATAAATAGAACCATTTAGTCAATTGTATCAAACATCGTCCAACTAAACTATTATTAAAAGACTTGTTAAATAGGAATGTCAATTTATTTCATATCCGAGTCTCATTCTAAGTAACACCTCATTTCAACACTTTATTCTACTAGCTCGAGTTTAGCAAGACATCTATTACATTCCAGAATAAAAACCCCTTTGTACTTAGATAAAAA
>JAICQW010000052.1 GCA_025937665.1 Nitrososphaeraceae archaeon
TTAATTTAGAAAAGTAGCCCGGAGCAGATTCGAACTGCTGTCCTCAGGTATCTTTTCATGACGATCCAGAGCCTGAAATCCATAGCCCTCCTGTGGAGTTTGACCGCTAGATTCGGCATCGACACAATCGTGTAGATTCGACCGGGCTAATTCACGAGCTACAAGTAGAAACTTTCAAACGGATATTTATCGGTATCTTTGGTTTAACCAACTTATATTTAGATTATTAACTTATACGCGCATTTAGTAGAATAGTGGATGCCGTTAATTCAAAAACTAGGACAATAAAAAAACAATGGTGTATTCTAAATTTTGTAATCTCAATCAAATCCTATTAACAAAGAAATCTACGAATATTACATATTAGGAAGCTTGGATATACTACACACGAAATTTTCTTCAAACACCAGTAAATTGACTGATCAAATAAAATCATGTTATGAAAAGTAATAGGCAGTTATAACAAGTTTTTAAATGAATTTTCTACGAAATGTATCTATCATCTCACCTGATGGTATGGTTGGTGCTTTCCCATACCGAAGGCACTAATCAATTACTATTAACGTAGACAAATCTTAAAAAAATCGACTGGACTAATTCTAGTCCATCTTTTCTTCTATCTTTTCTTTTTGATATTCGCTATCCAAATCCTTGTCAGGATCTGCTATTTTGTTTGCAACTGCTTTTGCACCGGCTTTAACTTTGTCCCCTGCATCCTCCAATTCTTCTCCTGCATCATCCAATACCTCTTCGGTGTCGGTTTTTGCATTCTCAAATTCTCTTTCTTCTTTGGTTTCGAATTCTCCCATTGTATCATTAGTATGCACTACATTGCTTAATAGAAATAATGAACCTGTTTATGCACTTAACCACTACGAGGAATCCTGCGCGTTAGTGTATCATAATACCCTATTCTCAGTAGGATTTAAGATCCAACTTGTTCCTTTGCAATGGTAAATCGTCGAGATAAATAAAGCATAACTTCATCCACTGCTGGTGGCTACTATCACTATTAAGAGATAATGTACATGTAATAATTAGTATGGCCGATCAAGAAATGATACAAGAAAAGATAGGTGAAGCGTTAGGTTTGGAGAAAGCAGCGCAAAAGGCTGTGAAGGATTTGGATTCAAGAGGTTTATTGAAGCCGGAGCAAATGAAGAAATTATCTAAAATGAAAGAAGAGGCAAGTCAGCAAGAAGATGAAATGGAAGATCTAGTCAAGGATCTTGTAGAAAGTGATGGATTTGATGAAGACACTATTGACGAGAAGGCTGAAGAAACTGCTGAAAAGGCCTCGAAGATGATGGAAATATACCTTGGAGATGAGCCTGATACACAAGAAGCCCTAGAGTTCCTTTGTCTAGCGGAAGGTGGCGAAGTAACTCACTATGAAGTCTTAAATTCAGTTTCTAAGGATGTAAAGAACAAGAAATTTGGAACAAAAGTAAGATCGATTCTCAAGGAAGAAAAAAGGCATTTAGATCTATGCACTAAGATGGCTAAGGATAACGCTGCTTCTGCGTAAAAATCCTATTTTTTATTTTTTGCTCAAGATTTTTCTCCCATTAGCAAATGTCCCATAATTTTCTCGTAAAGGACTACGCAAAGGTTACCAATAAGATCACTGATTTTATTTTAGACCAAGTCACCTCAAGAAAGAAAAAAGGTGTAGTCATAGGACTCAGTGGAGGAATTGATTCTTCAGTCTGTGCTGTATTAGCGTGCCGAGCCCTTGGAAACAGGAGAACATTTAGTTTGTTCATGCCCGAAAAGGGTTTGGCAACGAGAACGGACATCAACAATGTGCATTACCTGGCAAGATCATTAAAAATTCCGTGCAGGGAAATCCAGATTGAGGGCGGAAAAAAGATTCTATTAAAATCGTTACCAAAGCAGAGATTAGCGGGAGGAAACTTTTCAGCTAGACTTAGAATGGCATTGCTATATTATTTTGCAGCAACCCATAATCTCTTGGTATTGGGAACTGCTGACAAGAGCGAACTTATGTTAGGTTATTTTACCAAGTTTGGTGATGCTGGAGCGGATATATTTCCTATTGGCGAGTTATACAAAAGCCACGCTAAACTATTAGCCAGACAACTAAAGCTGCCAGATGAAATTATCCAGCAGAAAAGTAGTCCTCGTTTCTGGAAAGGTCAATTAGCGGAAAAAGAAATAGGATTACCATATCATGAGATTGATAGAATATTAGAATCTTACCTAAGGAATGATCTGAAGAACTGTGACATCAGCAAGTCTAAAATAAAACTAGTAACCGACATGATAAGGAAGACTCAACATAAGAAGGAACATGTTCCTATTTGCAATCCTTTTTAAGGTTCATTGCATAGAATTGCTAGACCTTGCAGATTTTTTAAGTATGAAAAGGTTCTTTGTACTCTACAAGGAGAAAATTTTGTAAAATGACTGACTATGTAGTATTTTTGGTAGGAATTTCTGCAACTATTTTCAGCCTGTGGAGTACGGTACCCCAAATTAGTAAATCCCTAAGAACCAAGAAAACTGATGACGTATCAAAGTGGCTGATTATATCGCTTATTGTTGGACTTTCCTTATGGGTGATTTATGGAATTCTAAAGGGAGATATCGTCATCGCATCAGCGAATGCCATTGGTGTCACTTTAAATATTATTTTATTTAGTCTAAAAATAAAATACACTGTCAATAAATGAGTAACGAGGAAAACGAAAAATTGAATCCAAATAATAGACTATATAACTAGCAAATGTCGTTCCTTTATTAGGCTCTAGGAAAATATAACATGGACGAAATAATAAAGAAAACAAATAAGAAAAAGAAACCTAGTTTCAGAAGTGCTGCCCTGGCTCTAGGAATATCTATTGTCGCAGATGCCTTGGATTACTTGGCCGCTCCACTATTTAGTATACCCGTAATCGGTGACATGTTTGATGTTATAACAACCTGGCTGTTGTATTCGATAACTAAAAGTAAGGTCTCAGTGATCATGAACCTTGCTGAATTTATTCCGTTTGTAGACTTTCTACCTGTTTATACAATATCTACTTTGATCTGGATATTGAGAGAATATGGATATGAATCAACAGTTAGAAAGTTGCTAGGATTATTATCAAATAAACGCTAATGTCCAACTTATAATCATCGATTAAGCAAGTTCTACTAACTTAAGGGAGTAAACATATCGCTGGTAACTCGGAGTCTAAAACCGCTTTACAAAAATATTAAGTTCATTTTCTACCCACACTTGTAGAAAAAAAGATCATTCACGGAGGGCCTCTCTACTTCTTACTTCTAGCCTTCATTTGTTTTGGCTGATTCTGTTCTCTTCTATGAATAAAATTATCGTTTTCATCTAATGCTGATGCTGGGACTTCTTTGGATTCTCCGCCTACTGCATATTTACTGTAATTGATAACTGTGTTAATGCCATCTTTTTCGGGACCATTTTTATTTTCCATCCTTTCCTTCTTTGTATACTCTTGGTCTTGCATTCTTCTATGAATAAAATTATCGTTTTCATCTAATCCGGCATTTTCATCTACATTTTTCATCTGATGTTCGGTTGTAAATGCTGGGAACTCTTTATTTTCCATCCTTACCTTCTTTCTATTATGCGGGTTCTGTTCTGCTATTCCAATTTCTCTTTTTTCTCTCTCCGCCTTTTTAATTATATTTACGTCTTCGTCTTCTGCCATTGACTAATAAATAGACAACAAATATTAAGAATATGTCATGAGTTGAGTTTCAAAATCTGATGGGTGGCATGAAACGACGGAATGAATGGATAAATCAATTTTATCTTTTAATTGTTTTAAGGATTCAATCGTTAAATCAAATGTTGGTATACCATTTTGTATGGATGAAACAATAGATTGGGAGAGAGTAATAGAGAAAGAAGCACGGGGAATAAAATAATTACGATTTAGGCGAGGTTCAAGAAATAAATGAACAGCATGTTATAACAAAAAAAGGTGTCGTTGATAAAGACAAGTTTTACCTGCCTAGAAATAAAGTAAACAGATTCGACGGGGATAAACTGTGGTTTGAACTTACTAGAGACGAAGCCAAGACATACAAGCACGATTAACCAAGTTATTTTCTACATTCTTTTAATTTCGTTACTACTATGTTAGACAGTGATATTAGTACGCAATTGTCAATTTGTTTGTTTGTTACTTAATGCCCATAAAACAGTTCAATGAACCCATAATGGACTTTTTAATATCATACCGATTTCCATTTATAGTTGCTTCTGTTAAACTAAAGTCAAATTGATACTTGATGATTAACGAAGAGAATGAATTTAATAAAATCTATGATTCTTTATTAGAAATTGAATCTCTTGTTGATAGAATGTATGTTCCTACAACAACTATGGAAGATGGAATCCATAAGCGTGAAATAGTAGCAGATCGTGGAAATTATAAGAAGTTTGTAGATTTTGAAGTCAATTTTACACACAACTACTATGATTTCATTACCACCATAGTTCATAAATTAGTGGATATCACAAATAGTAAAATTCATTCCGAAAAAGATTCACAAATACTTTATATGAAAATTATTGATATACTTCGAAAGATGACTTATCAGAGGGGTCACCGCGGGGTAATCGCTGAATTGGATGGAGCCGCTAAAAAATTCAAAATCTCCAGATCTTCTCCATTTATTAATATACTGGACATTGATATTAATTTAATAGATGATGCTTTGAAAGTTATAGAAAATTTTAAGAGCAAATTTCTTACAGACCCACATGAGAAGCCCGGCCAGTCCCTTTAGTAGAATAACATACAATATTCAATACACTCGCTGCGGCTTAGCGCATTGAATTAAGTTAACTTTTGAAATGTCCTGATTGTTACTAATATCCATTGAGTAAAATAATATATAGTATTACTGAATCTAATTAGTCAATGTCAGACGATGAAGTCATAAATACGGGGTGTTCCCGCTGTTGGGGTGCTGTAGATTCTGAAACAAAAAATTGTAAGAGTTGTAACGGTCCCCAAGAAACATGCGAGTGTAAAATTGTGCCACACTAAGACAAATATAAAGGAAACATAATCAAGAAAAAAAGCGCATGATCCGCGTTATCAATTTACTAGACATTGGTAAATTTGAGTCATGAGATTTAAATGCACAAAGAATAGATGCGAGATAGAAGACACAGGCTAAAGTTTAATTTGAATGTTATTCAATTACATTTGTGGAAGACCTCGATAAAGAGTTAGGGCCATTGATAGAAAATTTTCGAAACCTAGTGAAGGAAGCAAGAGCAAAGAAGCTTGAGGCACTAAGAGATGATGAAGGTTTAAAGAATGAATTCAAAGAGATGTCGCGGCGAGTAATTGAGCCAGCAATGAGAAAATTCGAGAGTTACCTGGAGAGTAAAGATGTGAACTCAAGTGTTGATATCCAATCCGAAGTTGTGGGCGAAAAAAATCCTAGTATTGGATTCAGTTTACATCTCAAATTGACACATCAATCGAGATTTCCGAATATTAAATTCTCGTTATCTGGCGAAAAAATTTCAGTTCAAGAAGAACGCTTGATGACTAAAGGTGAAGTCAATCAAGATACTATACTGCAATATTATGATAAAGAAGTAATAACGGAGGAATTTGTCAAGGACAGACTCATGAGACTAATTAAATCGTGCTTTGACAACGATTGGCAATCATTTTACTCCTAAATGATTATTATAAGAGAGTTAAAGGCTGACAGGAGATTGCAAACGTAAACTCGATCATAAATATTCCACAACACTAATTCGTACTACAGATTTTAAATAGAAATTTTGAAGGTAATGGTGTGCCTAAATTGAATTCATTGTTTAGGATGACACGGGTCAAAAATTCAGCCTACGATAACAAATCCAGACCAATAATCATCAAATCCCCCATTTAGCAAAGTTCCATCGGCGGCTCTAATAGGATGTGGTCCCGTTGCATCAAGTCTTAAAGCAAAATTACAATCAGGATCAAAATTACATAAAGAGTTTAATGAATCACGGGTGACAATTGTCAAAAACCTATTGTTAAGATCCCACTTCACAGTTACAGTCGCGTTTGGATTTGTTTCCATCGCCAAGATATTACTAGTGCCGGGAATGAATGTCGATGTGTTTACAGGTTTATTGAAAAGAACTTCGACTTGCAGTTTGCCTTCTGCATCTGTGCTAAATCCTAAAGGAGAAATCTGATTGCCCTCCGGGTAAACCACTAACAACGGTAATGTAGCCGAAATATTAGCGCCATGAGGTGTGACAATCTTATTAGCATCAGTGCTTGATGTCTCGTTCTTTTCTAATATCATTGAACTCTCCGCTTGCAATACAAACGGAAATGCAATCAGTCCAACGTTCATCAAAATTAGCGAAATTATATTCAAAAGTCTCATTACTAAAGTTAGGATAACATGGTTTAATATCTATAATTAGGGGCTCTGAATCATGAGGGCTTGCAATTTATCCTCTGCGCTTTGTGTGCTAACCATCAGTGTTTGCTCAAGTCGCATTTATATAACTAGAGTGTATATAGTATCAGTACGTTCAGTCTGGATTTCAGACTAGGAAGACACCGAAAAAGTGAACTTCAAGGATCTCGAATTATATCGTTTCCCTTTCTACGTGAATTATGAATCTCTAGATAATTTTTATAAGTTAACAAAATCCAGATAGCGCATTGTAATGCCGCTATTAAAAAATCTATTAAGGACAGAATCCTATTGTATTCCCATGAATGGCGAATATGAGATGTGCTTCTGCGGTCATTTCAGAAAAGATCATGCTCATGGGTCTGGAGTTACTGTAAGTAATTGTGGATGTGGATGTCTTGAGTTTAGGAAAAAAAATTAACTTCACGGAAAAACTAAGTTCATACATCACGCTCGCATTTAAGAATTCCTAGTTTGATATACAAGGCTTAAACCTTTTCTATTTTCGATATCTACTTTAGCATAGGCTCTTTCATTCGGACAGAATTAACCAACTCTCTGACTCGCTGTAAACTTTGTTGAAAGTAGCGGATTAGATTTTTATTGATATATTCATCTGATGGTCTTATTGTCACGCTTTGATAATCTTTTGTTGACGAGATTTTGTCGTCAAATAAGAGATATTGGGCATCTTTGGATGGTCTCTGCATGGTCAGATTTCTAAATTCCTTTAACACCCAAAGCCAGCCATTGTGTGCTGAGGCCTGATGCATGTCTGTAAGCAGGCCGATATTTTTTGTTCTGGCGTTCAATGCACTTTGTATTGTGGCCAAATCAACTCTCTCTGATGCAATTCCCAATTCTAGTTTTGTGTTAATCAACAACAATAAACAATCTAGAGTTCCTAATAGTTGGGCAAGAAAGCAATCTATCTCAATTTCCATCCGGATTACTGGATTAACCTTTTGTGCATCCACATGGCGCGACGGAATTTCTTTGAGATTGTTCAAATGCTCTTTTGCAGCAAGAATCTTGAACTCAACTCTATCTAATAAAATGTCAAAGTCAGTATAGGAAGCCATAGTATTAGAAGAAATCCAATTTTCTTTAACTTTACTGGGCTAATATATACAGACAAACAATTGCAGTCTAAACTATTAAAATTAAGGATTTATCTAATTACTATCGATGAATGAAAATGAAGATTTAGAGGAAAGGAAGTTGCTGGGTTCGGGTGGATATGCTTTTGCAAAAATTACCGAAGAAGAAGAAACCAAAGCTAACTTGGGAATTCCGCAATTATTTCTCGCAAACGCAGGAAGAATCAGTGAAGAGCGATTTCTGAAATATTACTGTAACAAATGCGCAAAGGAATATGACGGTTCTCCAGACATCAAGTTTGAAAACCCTAATGAGGATTTAGGTCAGGGTATGATACTAGTCGAAAAAGGAGAATACAAATGCAGGATCTGCAATAGTATTATAGCTTTTTATAGAACGTTCAACAAGTAGTTGCCGAATAATCTTCACTTAAGAGCGATAAAATGTTTATAGTTTTTGTTCAATACATATAATTGAATAAAATTGGGAAGATGGGATGACGAATGGCACTATGAACGTAAGGACAAGAAGAAAAGAGACTGGATAAGGATAGCTCGATACGCCATTTACGGGGGTTTTGCTATAGTCGCAATCGTCGTATTACTGGTATTCATTCCAAGGGCGGGATTGACTGTAGAGATAAATGAAACAGGAGAAGCATTGAGTACAATAAGCGTAAAAATAAACAACAATAACCCTCAAGAAATTCATGATGTAACTGTTACATTTGACAACAATACGGGCAAAAAACAAGTTTACAATTCTATAGGACCATTCAGTTCAATTTTCGTTACTCCTGAAAAGGATGATCTAGATTTTCAAAAGATAACTGTCACGGCCGACAATGGAAAGTTACAGACCATAAAATATAGGTGACAAAACATATATTTTTCAATCTAAACAAACGCCAAAAGGAGAGTTACCGTTTTGTACTTGCTTCTCTTATTGCTTGACCATATTCGAGATAGGCTTTCTTTCTCATGTATGGTATTAATCTATAATGAATTGAATAGATACTCTTTTGTCTTATGAGAATTCCTTTAACTAACAGCGATACAAAACCACCAGCAACTTTTGATGATTGTATTTTTCTATTATCACAAAATTTGTCCCTTTTAGAATGATACTCCTTTAATGTAAAATAGGAACGATTTACATCCAAGACCAGTGGCCATATGATATTCTCCCACACCATTCTCCTGTTTTGTGTTGATGAAGCGTGCTTGCCTTTATGACTTGGTTCACTTTTTGGACTATTAGCATCCTGAATTTTAAGCATGTTGCACGGTTCAAGTGACAATTGTTTGTTAGGCACATTTAAACTTGGGTCCTGCAATAATTATTCATAGTATTGGAAGAATTACACGTAAAACAGGCTTTGGATAATTTGTCCGACAAATGGCAAGTTGAACAATCAATATATGATCTTCATCTAGGAAAGCGTGATGATGTCTCCGATTCACAATTAATAGTAAATGGCGTAGTGTTTCACATTCCATACCTCACGAGAGATAAGACTTTTGTTCTATGGCGATGCCTTTGGCCCGATTGTCATAATTGCTGTGAGAAACAGGGAAGATTGCCCTTGACCAAAGATGACATTTCATCCATTTCAAAAAAAATGGGATATGATTCAAAATCTGAATTTATCGAAAAGGAGACTAAGGTCTCAAGTTGGAATGAAACATCAACAATGAATAATGTCATTACAACCATCAGCATGATTTCGCTAAAAAGAAAAAAAAATGAACGCGATGATCAAGATGGAAGACCTTTACCTTGTAGATTCTTAGATGATTGTGGAAGTTGCGAAATACACCCAGACAAACCAGGAGTCTGTTGGCTCTATCCATTTTCTTCATGGATGGAATCCAGTAATGGTAAGCCTGTAGTACATGCATCTTTTCAATTAACGGGTGATTGTCCTGGATTCTATACCGATAAAACGTCCGAACCTATGATGGAAATCCTTGAGGAATACTCTAAACGAATATTCTCATACAACATGTCGGTTCAGAGAACAATAAGAGAGAAATACGGTTTCATAAACATTGTCCAATAGACTCATAACATAACACGTTGCCTGGAGCTACAATAAGTTAACCGTTCCAGATAACATTTGTATTACAATGCCTACACGGTGGAAAAGGATCACCTTTTGATAAAGGAACCCTACGTTCGTTTGACTTTGGTGAACAACTCGCTTTTCTGAGGCGCTTCAGAAATCTAAAGTCGTGCCTAAGCAATTTGAACGATCCACTGTAAGGTGCTAATTCGCCTGTGTGATATTCGGTCAAATAATGGTATTTTATTGTGTCCTAAAGGATATATCAGTATCAGTTTCCTTGAGATATTTCTATTTTCCATTGAGTTAGTAAACGCGTGTTATCGTTCGGGCACGCCTCGAGGCCAATTATGAATATAGGTCCTAGTGGAAAATGTATCTAGAAACATTTTTATTTAAAAAATAGGGTCTTGACAATAGTTCTATGGTTATTAATAAGGAACTCCTGCAACTCAGAAAAAAAATAGCAGACAAAAGACCAGAATTTGTTAGGCAAGAGAGCTGGAGATATGATAGACTTGCACCCAATTGGAGAAGACCTAAAGGAAAAGATAACAAGATGAGAAAGCAGGTATCTGGTGTTCCGCCTTTGGCTAAGGTAGGTTACAAGGGACCTAGGAAAGCAAGAGGCTTACATCCGTCCGGTTATAACGATATTTTGGTTTTTAATATAAAGGATTTAACAAAAATTGATCCTAAAGTTGACGCAGTTAGAATAGCGCATACTGTGGGGAACAAAAAAAGAATAGAAATTGTCACTGAAGCCACAAAGCTGAAAATGAAGATTTTGAATCCAGGAAAGATTGAA
>JAICQW010000105.1 GCA_025937665.1 Nitrososphaeraceae archaeon
GGCAGTGAGTTCTGGAATTCAGGAATCTGTAAGAATTTTTGCAGCTCAAAATATAGATCCATACGTAGCCTCCTCCTCAATTAAGGGGCTGATTAATGACTTTGGCGCAGGTATCTCAACAAGCAAATCTCTCATAAACGCTAGATCAGATAAGAATGCTACCACGCTTAATATCGGTGTAAAACAGATATATCAAGGAGCATGGAACGGCGTGGGAGGTTGTAATGACATCTATTGCACTAATATCAATTCATTAGTAACAGATCCATCTGCATCGAGAAATCCATATACTGGAGAAGTGGTTCCATTGAGAACTCAATGGACTAATGTTACTACCATGGGACCGGAAAAAAGACTCGCCGTAGACAGTGATGCCTTAAAATGGAATCCAAGAAATCAAATCTGGGAAAAGATTGGAGTGAATACTTCCAAGAGTAAGGTTACCTATCATATGATGTATTCAAACTGGCATAATGGTCAGCCAATGGACAAAGCGGACCTACTTTATGCTCTTTACTTTCTTTATGAGTGGTCATCTAAAACTAATTCAACTGATGTTACATTCGATCCAGAGTATGCTGCTCGGGCCATAATTGCCTTACAATATCTTCGCGGTACTAAATTTCTAGACGATAGCAATGCAATTTCATTTGTTGATTACTGGCATTTTGATATCAAAGAAATAGCAGATTTCGCGACACTTTGGGCAACCTCACCTTGGGAAGTTAACGCAGCAATTGAAAGATTAGTAAAAAATGGAAATTTTGCATATACTAGATCAGAAGCAACAGTCAAAAACATTGAATGGTTATCATTAATAATACCAAGTCATGCCCAGGCAATAAAACTAGAATTAGAAAAAATGAAATCAGAGCGTTTCGTACCTGCTGCACTAAAGGATTCTGTTACTGTTGAGGATGCCATAAAGCGATATGACGCAAGTATAAACTGGATAGCCGAACATAACCATGCTATTATTGGTAACGGGCCATACGAAATCAAGAATTATAATCCAACAGGTAAAGTAATAACCCTAACTGCATTTAGAGACAGTACTTATCCATATGCCAAAGGATACTGGTCTAACTTCGAAACGCCAAAACTTGCGAAATTTGAAAAAGTCCAACAACCAAAAGTCGTAACAAGTGGTTTACCATTAACTATAACGGGGAATATCACCATTGGGGGTAACTATGATAGCAACGCCTCATTAACCTATTTTATTTCTGACAAGAGTAACCGTCTTGTGATTCAGGGGGAAGGAGAATGGATTGATAATAAAGGAAATTTCATTATTATGATTAACGGCAATGCTACTAAAGGAATGTCTATTGGTCCAAACGCATTTGAATTATTCGTCAAGAGCAATTATGCGCTTAGACCTGATATACACAGCGGTGTTCTAATTACTGTCCCAAACACCATGACCAATAACTAGTCATTGAACTTTAGCATAAATCTTATTATCAGGTACTGGTTATTTCATCGCCAACTAGTTTGAGATAAGTTGATGCATATTAAATTATTTAAATCATCTATATAGTCTTGTATCTAATTAGAATTTCTAACACATATATTATACAAGTTGTACTAACTCCAGTAATGAGACTTCTGATTGTCTTATTGATTACCTCTGCGTTTATCTTTTCGAACATGGTAACTGCAACTGTTTCTGCTAGTGTATCTGACGATTATTGTTTCGATCATGATCTGGAAGATTCCCTTTGTTACGAAACCAAAAAGACATGCGAAAAAGAACGAAAAAATGACCTAATGGCAGAAAGTAAATGTTATAAGGCCATAGACTAGGAAGATTCTTTCTATTAAATTCTAATACTAGTATCCAAGTTTTTTATGATGCAAATTGATTGGTGCCCTACCCAATAAAGCACCAATCACGTATTTGGCTCAGTGATAAGATGTGGGTAGTTATCAGAATTATCGCAGTTGATTCAAACAGTCTGATGATTCTCTTTTCTTAGAATTGAATGCATTTAAGAGGTTTTTCTTATATCTAAACTGATTGGTGCCTTCGGTATAGGAAAGCACCAATCATAATATCAGGTGGTGAGATGATAGATACATTTCGTAGAATATTTATTTAAAAACTAGTCATAGCTGTTTATTACTTTTCATAATTGATTTGCAAGTAAAAAGTTAATCTCCTACAAAATATCGGATGATATGAAACTAATATCAAAAACTATAGTTCTCATGTTTTGATCTGGCTAACTATGAGAACTAAGTATTAAGACCATCAAGATCGTATCTATTAAATTATATTGATAACATAATTAACTAGGAGCAATTGGGACTAGGAAGAACCTTACTATTTCGTTCAATTAACATGTTTTTGGTCCTGTTTTCGACCATTTTAATTACTGTCATACTACTTGGTCCGACGCTTGATAAACTACTTGTAGATGCGATACGTAACCAAGTGATAGATGAAGTAAATCAAGGGACACTGAAATTTCAAAACCCAGACGAAAGATCAGCTTATATAAATAATCAAATTCAGTTCAAATCTAAGACGCTTGGTTTGGATCAGGATTCCTTCAATCCTCAAAAAGTAATTCATCGGGTTGTTAGCGTAATGACCTTAGATTTGGGAAAATCTCATTTCTTTACCTCTGATTATGGTTCATCCAATGTTCGAGATATTATAGTCGAAAAAGTTCCAAAGACTTTGCTGCTATTTACAACTGCTACCATATTGGTTACTATTATTGGTATTTTTCTTGGTACATATGTTGCAGGTAAGGAAGGCTCCTGGTTAGATAAATTCAATTCGATCAATGCAATATTTAGTAACAGCTTTCCCACATGGTGGGTAGCAATGATCATGATCCTTGTATTTGCGTTTACCTTGCACATATTTCCTGCAAGGGCCACCCCTCTTTCTTCGCCCTCTGATGCTAATTATGTTTTTGATCTACTTTATCACATGACACTTCCACTCATCACACTGGTCCTTGTTACTTTTGGTTCATGGGCCTATATTGTGCGATACTTTTTGATAAATATCTTGAATGAAGACTTTATTTACGCAAAAAAAACTATGGGTATTTCCCGGCGAAAAATTCTATATTCTCATGCACTAAGAAACGCAGGACCTCCTATTGCAACTTCTGTGGGCTTGGGTTTAGCAAGTTCATTTGGAGGATCTATCATTACAGAAGCTGTATTTGATTGGCCCGGCATGGGAAAACTGTTTTATGATGCTATAGGACTGCTCGATATTCCTATCATAATTGGACTTACTTATATTGGCACGTTGATCTTTTTAGTAACTATATTCATAACAGATATTGCTTACACTCTGTTGGACCCTAGAGTAAAAGGTAGCTAATCCATTGCAAAAGAAATTATTCATAGGACTAGTAAAATCTCGCCGTGGAATAATTGGAGTATCAATTCTTGGTTTCTTGTTGTCATTAACCGCGGTAGCAGTACTAGTCATACCCTTTGATTCTTACAGGCTATGGAATGATCCTGACTATTGGATTAATAGTCCAAAAACTGCGGCCCCCTTTTGGACTAGTTTTTTTGGTTCCAAGGATTTTGAACATATCTCACTAGATAAAAACAATGCAATAACAACATCCGAAGTATCAGAAGGCATAAGAGTAAATAACTTTGGATTCGAAATCAATATGGATGCAGATAATTTTCCTGATGACTTTATGTTCCTCCACTCCGTCAATTATGGTGAAATACCTCCAGTATTGCAAATTGATATTACCAGACCTGATAACAATACCTTTACTGTCTATTATTCATCCTTACCTACCACAATTAGTGCAAATAACACTTTCACAGACAGAATCTTTTCTACAAATAATAACATTAAGGAGTCACTAAGCCCGTATCAAAGTTTCTTTAATTTTCCAATATCTGGTATTGAACCACAGATCGTGCTGTTCTCTGATACAAGTAAGCTTCAGGTTCTGCATGGAACATATCATATATCCCAAAAATTCTTCCTGTTTGATAATTCCAGCAGTATAGAAAATGTTGGTGTTATTCTTGGCGGTAAAGTATTCGGCATTTTGGGAACTGACGACCTGAGAAGAGACCTGTTTGTGGGAATCATATGGGGAATCCCAATAGCTTTATTCATAGGCTTAACCGTATCTATATTTTCAATATCTATCGGACTTATCTATGGGGTGGTATCAGGTTACAAAGGAAAGAAAATTGATGAAGGGATGATGCGTGTCAATGACATTTTTTATGCCTTCCCAACCTTGATCCTCCTAATTCTAGTATCGATTACTTTTGGACGTAGCATTTTTTTGATTATTCTAATCTTGATGACTTTTGGTTGGATGGGAACTGCAAAAGTGATTAGAAGTATCGCATTACAAATGCGCAATTTTCAGTATGTTGAAGCTGCCAAATTAATGGGGCAGTCAGATTTGAAGGTAATTTTTAAACACATTATACCACAACTGCTTCCACTAACATTTGCAAGCGTGGCAATTTCTGTGCCAGGTGCCATATTAGCTGAAGCTGCTCTGAGTTTTATAGGTCTGGGTGATCCAACTTTGCCAACTTGGGGACAAATGCTCCATGATGCAAATACAGCGGATGCGGCATCACGGGGTATATGGTGGTGGATTATTCCTCCTGGACTGATGATCGCCTTAACGGGATTAGCGTTTTTCTTGATTGGAAACTCGTTAGATGCGATTACAAATCCGCTAAGAAAGCAAAATCAGAAAGTATAGTCTTTCAATTCAAATTTGATTGGTCGTTTTTACCAAACTATGAAAAATATTATTGCGTTGATCTTTCAAAAGGCCTTAAGCAATTCTATTTGCTACAATCAAATCAACAAAGTAGAAAAGATAAGACCTTTCATTCATTTTTACTATCCATGGAATATATGATTCGTTACTATTTATTAAATATCCATGTCTTTCTACAATCTTTCTTATTTTGATTGAATCAAATTGGTCATTGTTATTCTCATTCACAAAATGGTAAGGGTTAATCAAAATAAGTTTTCCATTGTCTTTGATACAACTATTTATAGAATCTAATAGTTTGAGCGGATTGACTCTATCAACAAGATTCAAGGCAATTATGCATTGAAAGAATTTTGATTCAAAGGGTAGATTTATCGCATCTGAGACGATAAACTCTACATTCTTAAGCATTTTATCATGTATTATTTTTCTTGCTTCAAGTATGAATGAGAATGATAGATCTACTCCAAAAACAAATGGTAGCCTTTTTGCTAATTCAAATGTGCTTGAGCCAAAAGAACAACCAATGTCCAAACCGATTCCACTCAAGTCTAGATTTTTCTTCCGTAGCATTCTATAGATATTGTCTGGTTCTATTTTCTTTTTCAGAAGAGATAATAGACGATCATCAAAATGGTAATTGTGATAATTATACGAGTATGCTCTATATAATAGATTGTTCTCTTCATAAAGGTCATTAGATGTTGGATAGCGAATTTTCATACCTACTGATCTGAGGAAATCTCTGAGTTTAGATGATTTAGAGTGGACTATCCACTTGCCATATGTTATAATCCTTCGACGAGCATATTCATGAAAATTTTGCAATACAATTGGAACACCTTGGATTATTGGAAATTGTGAATCGCAAATATTGCATTTAAGAAATCCTTCGATGCATTCATCTCCTTCCTCTCGAAGCGATTCCAATGTCAACCCATTCTTATTACATGGATTATTTACACAGCGTAAATTATAAATAATTTCTTTTATCAATGTCCTAAGCTCTTAAATCTACATGATTGAGTAGAATACTTGTTCATTCGTTGTTCATTTTCGAAATTATTGAATACATTTTTCTATATGAAGATCCAATGTCTTTCTTATTAGAATAACCGTTCTTAATTCGATTTATTCTTGTTTCAAGCATATTTTTGTTTTTGGTTATTATATCGAATATTCTTGCTGATTCTTCATTGTATTTTTTTAGATATTTTACTAATTGTTTGTTATCTGCGAGAAGTGACGCTATAAGTGATGAATTGTCCGTTAGTATACTTTCAAAGAGAAGTGTTTGTAAATAAAAAGTAGTTCCAGAAACTCTCTTTAGTAACGGAATGTTTTCCTTACTCAAAGTGCTAGCCAGTAATAAGTTAGTGTAGTA
>JAICQW010000193.1 GCA_025937665.1 Nitrososphaeraceae archaeon
AAACTCAATTTCGAGCTCAATTTGAAACTCGGTCATCATATTGAGAGTTACCAAATATTCAGAATTGTTCCCGGGTCTGAATTAGTTTAATACAATGAAATACCTCACTATCACCATAAGTCTACAACATCTCAATTAATGCCCTATGCATCTCAATTAATGCCCAATCCTGAATGATTCAGCACATTTCTTAAGACAAAGTGACTTGAATTGCCTCTAAACGACTTAAAATGGGGTTTTAAATACTGATTTCGAATACAAGTTACTGACATTTAGCTATCTCAATATCTAAATGAGAAAAAACAAATCAACAAGAAATATAAACAATTTTTATCACAAAGGTAAACGTGAAACTGGCCATTGTTGGTGCGGGAGTTGCGGGTTCCTACCTTGGAAATCGCCTTCAAGCAGAAGGTCACCAAGTAGAAGTTTTCGAGGCATCGAAAAAGGATTCACATTGGCCAGTATGTGCCTGGGGTGCATCAAAAAACATGCTTGAAATATTTTCCAAGAATGCGGGGCTAGACTTTGAAGATTATGTTCTTCATCGTGGAAATAAATTGAAAATGGACCTCCCTGATAATAAGATAGAATATCTTGAACTCAAGGGTTTAGTCACGTATGATAAGTACCGTTGGGAGCAGGATCTATGTAAAGGATTAAGGATAAACTACGGTTTTCATTGTACGCCAGAATCAGCTTTTCTTTCAAAATATGACTACGTTATAGATTGTACAGGGCTTCACAGATCTCTGCTTCCAAGGTCCCCAGAAGACTTCATTATACCATCTTACGAATATCTCGTAGAAAACGTCGATGAGGTAGAGGAGTTTTACGTCATGGGATACAAAGGGGCTCGTGGCTATTTCTGGTTTTTTCCATTGGGTAATGGACGAGCCTATATGGGAGCGGGCGATATCGACAGAAGATATTTTGGAATATCTGAGTTCTTTGAAAAAAATCCTCACGCCAAGGTATTGAAAAAAATTGGCAGGCCCATAAGACTATCTCCACCCAAGCGAATGCTGCCTTTCAGCTATGACAACATAATAGGAGTCGGTGAATCAATAGGCTGCGTCTTTCCCATGCTCGGCGAAGGAATTATTCCTTCTCTTATTTGCTGCAATATATTTATCGAAGTTTTGAATAAGGATTCAAAGTTTGACACGAAACTCTATGAGAAAAAAATTCTGAAAAAATTTGGATATTACGACGATGTTTATAGAATTGTTAGGATGAAGATGGATGGCAAACTCAGTTCGATAAAGCATTTCAAACTACTCATGAGTATGTATAGAAATATGAAAAGAGATGAGAAACGATTTGGATTTGGAATCGATTTTGAACAAATGAACAGGTTGTTAAAAGCACTCTAGCATTTTCAGTCAAAGTTAATCTCTGCATGCTTATCAAGGGAATCATCTTTTTACTAGCCTATTGTTCTACTAGTGTATTTTGTTTCCATTTGGGAATCTCAGTTTACCGATCAGCCGATTAAGAGAAAATTTAACACAATGTATTTGTAAAAGAGAACCGCTTAGTTCTATATGGCTTCATTTAGTTCAGACTGGGTCAGAAGACGCTGGCTTGATTTTCGTAATGGACATAGTATCTACCTAGTTTTTGCAATGACTTTTGCCAATTTTATTACAATCCAGTATCAACTGTTAATAGACAGACTACCGTATTGGGGCGGGATTTTTAATAGCATTTGGATTTTTGCGATATTGTTTATTCTTGCATATGTTCCGGTGAGTATAGTGTTAGGATACTGGCATAGGAAAAGTCAATGGAAAGTAGAACAAGATGCCTTGTTTAGGGAAAATAAAGTTGGAGCTATTATGTGGATGTACGTGATTGATCTTATTGAAGGTAAAGTAAGTGAAGAGGACAGGAAATTGATGAGAGAAGCTCTGCTTAAGATTACCCGAGGAGAAACGCGATTGTACGGAATCAAGAAATTATCTGACAGTGAAGGAAAAGCGGACAATAAAAAGGGCAAATAGGCCGGAGAAACTAATTAATCATATTAGCTGTTCTTCATCATGCCCAGTTCATAATATTTAGAATATTTTAGATCCTTAAGTAACAAAAGATGTTTAAGATGCATATTTTCATTATAGCCGTGGGCAGTTATTTTGCGATTGTAACCTGCAGGAATTCTGAAAATGAAATTGAAAATGCCATAGTATCTTTGCTAAAACAGACAATTTCGCCAAAATACGTTATAGTTGTTGATGATGGCTCAACAGACAGTACCCACCGCATTCTAGAAGGGTTAAAATCGAGCAACAATAATCTCTATGTGATAACAAATCCTGATTTGGGATATGATATTGGAAGGGTAGTTAAAAACTGGAATAGTGCAATTACTCTGGCCAGAAAACTAAATCTCGAAAACACCGATTATCACATGATAAGTACGGATGATACACATTATGAAGAATCTTATTCCGAAAAAATAATGCGCATGATGGACTCTGACGACAAAATAGCAATATCCTCTGGCAATTATGATGATTATAGTTACTCTACCCCACATGGAGCAGGCAGATTCGTCAGGAACTCATTCTTCGAAGAATTTCTCCATCTTTACCCTGAAAAAATGGGATATGAATCCGTTATACTCCAACTGTCGCTTTATCACGGATTCAGAAATCTTGTCAACAATGACGCCCGATTTTCTCATACCCGAAAATTAGGTGCCGACCATCATTTTTACGAATTTGGGGCAAGTATGAGAACGCTTGGTTATCATCCTCTATTTGTTTTAGGGAGGTTTGTGCAGTGCTTTGCTACTGGTCAGCCAATGGGTAGAATCGGAGCAGTCCAAATGTTGTATCATTATTTGTCCTATAAACCAAAACAAGTTGGGTACGATAGCATGTATGATCCAGAAATTAGGAAAGCTATAAGAACAAGACAGAAGACGAGAATTATGGAATTATTAAGATTAAGGAATACTAATGCCTAGGAACTCTTATTACTAATCGTAGATTTCAGATTTTTATTGTTTTTCTAAAACATAATCAACATTAAAAGAAAGTAACGAGATCAAAGAAATAAGTGGATATTTATATTTTATATTTGTTATCTTGAATAAATGAAAATAGCATCGATAGTAGGAGCTCGACCCAATTTTGTAAAGTTAGGGCCCATTCATAGATCACTAGAGAGTTCAGGAATCAAGCATGTAATAATTCACACAGGTCAACATTATGACTATGAAATGTCTGATATTTTCTTTTCAGAATTTACACTTCCCAAACCAGACGTTCACCTTGGCGTTGGGTCGGGCAGTTCTTGTTTCCATATTGGAGAAATAATTAAGCGCCTAGAGAGTCAACTCCTGGAAAAAAAAATTGATCTTGTTCTTGTATATGGTGATACTAATTCAACTTTAGCTGGAGCAATATGTGCAAATAAGTGCAATATAAAATTAGGACATATTGAAGCAGGATTACGTAGTTTCGATGCATCAATGCCAGAGGAAAACAACAGAATTTTAACGGATCATTTGAGCGATTATCTTTTTGCACCAACCACGAACGCCATGAATAATCTGAAAAAAGAAAGAATACGAGGTAAAGTATACCATACTGGAGATTTGTCGGTAGAAATTATA
>JAICQW010000057.1 GCA_025937665.1 Nitrososphaeraceae archaeon
ATCTGTGTCATTACTGGAAGCACAAAAATTAAATGAAACAAGTAAAATTCGCTGCGTAGGATTTACGGTCGAAACGAAACCCGACTATTGCAAGAATACTCATATCGATTTGATGCTTGAACTTGGTTTTACTCGAGTTGAGATCGGTGTTCAATCTTTACAAGAAGATGTTTACAAAAATATTAATCGCGGTCACACTATTGATGATGTTTATGATTCATTCCAAGTTGCAAAGGACTCTGGATACAAAATTGTTGCTCATATGATGCCCGGATTGCCTGGTTCTACTCCTGAAAAGGATCTTGAAGATTTTCGCAAACTGTTTGACGACCAACGTCTAAAACCCGATATGCTTAAAATATATCCAACGTTACTGTTACGCGATACTGGATTGGCTAAACTGTATGAAAAAGGTCTTTACAAACCATATCCTAATGATGTGTTCATCGATTTGTTACTTGAAATGAAAAAAACTGTTCCCTCATGGGTAAGAATAATGAGAATTCAACGTGAAATAGAATCTGAATATATTATTAATGGTAACACTGGTAGTAATTTACGACAGATACTTCAACAAAAATTAAAAGAACAAGGTTTACGCTGTAATTGCATAAGATGTCGAGAGGTGGGAATAAGAAAACTTGGTCGTCAGGATGTTAATATAAATCTTAACCGAACTGATTATGATTCCTCCCATGGTAAGGAAGTCTTTTTAAGTTTGGAAGACTCCGACAAAAAAGTTCTATTCGGATACTTAAGATTAAGAAAACTGGCCAAACCACATCGAACAGAATTGAAAGAAAAGGATGGAACGCCGTCAGCAATCGTCCGTGAATTGCATATACTGGGTCAATTGGTCGATATAGGGAGGAACAGTGATTTTAAGACTACTTCTCAACATAAGGGATATGGATCTAGATTGCTAGAAAAAGCCGAAGAAATTGTAAAAAATGAATTCGGTATGAATTCAATTTCTATCATAAGTGCAATAGGTACGAGACAGTATTACAAAAAGTTTGGATACGAATCAAACGGACCATATGTATCAAAGGAGTTATAATGATATGAAGAGAGAAATCATAGGAAAAGGTACTTGGATAGATAAACTGGCTTCTACCATCATTAGAAGAGAAAAGGATATTGGAAGGTCTTTGGAGTTAGTTTTAGTAGAGAGTGGCCTAGGTGCATCTGGTTTTCCACACATAGGTAGTCTTGGCGATGCTGTTAGGGCCTATGGAGTTTCCCTAGCCATAAAAAATTTAGGCTATGAGTCAAAGTTAATTGCATATTCTGATGATTTGGATGGACTAAGAAAAATACCCTCAGGACTGCCTGAATGGTTGACTGAATACATCGGCAAACCCGTTTCTAATATACCAGATCCTATGGGTGAATGTCATGAATCCTACGGAGCTCATATGAGTAGTTTGTTACTTGATGCGTTGGACAGACTTGGGATAAATTACGAATTTCTTAATGCCGCAAAAGTCTACGGAAATGGCATGTTGTCAGATCAAATAGATAAAATCTTGATTAATGCTCCTAATCTTGGTAACAAAATTGAAGAAATTGTAGGACAATCAAAATATAAAGAATCTCTTCCATACTTTCCAATTTGCGAATCATGTGGAAGACTTTACGTAGCAAACGCTGAAAAATATATAAGAGAAGAAAGGAAAGTTAGTTATATCTGTAGTGGAACTAAATTAGGTAACAATGAGATAAAAGGATGCGGCTATACAGGTGAGATTCCTATAACTACTGGCAAGGGAAAACTTGCATGGAAAGTAGAATTTGCTGCGAGATGGAGTGCACTAGATATTCGATTTGAGGCATATGGCAAAGACATAATGGATTCGGTAAGGGTAAACGACTGGGTATCAGATGGTATACTTGCTTACGCACATCCATTCCACGTAAAATATGAGATGTTTCTTGATAAAGGGGGTAAGAAGATAAGCAAGTCAATCGGTAATGTTCTTACCCCACAAGTATGGTTACGCTATGGAACGCCTCAATCTTTATTATTGCTTTTATTCAAGAGAATAACTGGGACAAGGCAAGTTAGCGTCGACGATATCCCTACCTTAATGGACGAGTATGATGATTGTGAGGATATTTATTTCGGAAAGAGAAAAGAGGGTAATGAAGATAAGCTCATTAAGACAAAAGGGTTGTACGAATATATTAATCACCTAAGGAGCTCCGAACAACCACTTCAACATGTTCCTTACATGCTCATGGTTCAACAAGCATCTTTTTTTTCAGGAAATGAAAGGATAAAAAAAATCTTTGATAGGCTGGTAAAATATAAAGTTGCAAGTGAATTAACTATGGATCTCGAACAAAAAATTCAATTAGCGTGTAATTGGACCGATGACCATACCTCCACTGAAAAATTTGATGTACTCCTAACTGAAAAGGAAAAACTGATAATCAGAAAAATAATGGAGGGTCTTGAAATTGAAGATCCCAATTCCATTTTAGATGCTGAAAAAATACAGCAATTAATTTATGAAACTTCGAAGGAAAACGAAGAGCAACCTAAAAAAATATTTAAACTGATGTACAAAATGCTGATAAACGCCGACAGTGGACCAAGACTTGGTGGGTACATTACTGATCTAGGAAAGCACAGAATTCGTTCTATCCTTGAACCGTATGTTTCTTGATTGCGTAAAACGCGACAATACTTGTCTAATTGACTTGAAATTGGGGTTGTAGAAAGTTCACTTGACAACTGACCTGGAAAACATCCATTAGATTGGAATGGCAAGCGTCATACACTGATTCTCAAAACATATAGGCAAGAGATAGAATCTAGTATTTGGAGGTCACAATTAGATTGTCACTTGACTTTAAGAAAATGATTGACATATTATTGGAACAGAAACCGGATATCAATTTAGAGCAAATAAAAGAACTCATAGAAGAAAAAAAGAGAAAGATAGGCGCAGGTTACTTGACTGATCAGGGTGCCTTGTTCCTTGTGGCTGCTGACTTGGGCGCTACTTTTGATAATGTTCAACGAACAAAAAGGGGAATTAAGGATCTATATATCGGTGCAAGAGATTTAGATTTAACCGTGAGACTTCTTAATAGCTATCCGATAAGGACTTTTACAAAAAAGGATACAAACGAAAATATTGAAAATAGAACTATATCTGTTTACGATGCCGGTGGGAGCATAAAAGTAAGGCTATGGGATAATTTAACTCACGTGATTGAGGATAATCAATTGAAGCCAGGGGATTTGATACAAATAAAAAATTGCTATGTAAAAAGTGCCCTAAACGGAAAGCCAATTATAAATATTGCGGAGGGCGGTAATATATCTCCTTATCAAGGTAACGATGCTTCTATTCCGGATATAGATGGCATAACATCAAACATAGATGGCATCAGGTCGGAAAAAGAGAACGTAGTGGTGTCCGGACTAATCAGTTCTATTCCCAGGATAATAGAATTTACTGATTCTCGAGGAGAGCAGAAAAAATCATTACAAACCATGTTGTCAAATGATACCGGAGATAGAAAACTAAGGGTTGCATTATGGAACATTGACGAAGAAAGTTTACCAAAATTTTTCCAAATGAATATTCCGATCAGAATCATTGGAGCTCGAATAAAGGAAGGCAACTTGCAATATGGTAATGGAGACTATGAGATTCACGGTGACGAGAGTACCATTATAGAATTGAAGGAAAAACCCCAGGACTATGAAGTTCATTCGATTAGAATAATAACTGAGGGAAGAACAGAGAATGATAGTGTAAATTATGTTGGTATAGATAAGGATAAAAAATTGGTTTATGTCATCCTTCAAGGAGTTTCAGATAAAGTAACTTCCAACTCAATATTGGACTGTATACCCAGCAGGATATTTGGGAATATGGTATTTCTAAAAGAAGATTCGTACTTGGAATTAGTGGAAAACAAATCATTTCCTGCACTTGAAGAATGTGTTGCTAAAATAAAGGATATAATAACAGTAGGTGAATCATACATTGTAGAATCAATCGTCTTGCAGCAACCAAATACCGCACAAGTGAATACGAAAACTGGGGAATTAGTTTCAGTTACAGATACCTTGATAGGTGATGATACTGGTGAAATTCGACTTGTTGGTTGGCGGGATAGTAGCACTGAACTGGGGAAGGTAAAAGTTGGTGATCGAATAAGAATCATAGGTGCTTTACTAAATACTGGCAGGGAAGGAAAACTAGAGCTGACACTCAGGAAAGATTCGTCGATTATTAATCTCATATAAGGTATCGGATAATGGTGACTGACTAATTTGCCGAATGTATCAAATAGTTAGCTGCTCGATTATTATTTTCTATAAGTGATAATATTATTTATAGTATCAAATTTAGAGAAAAAACTGGTATTTGGACGATATCCCTGATAATCATTTTAGAAAGTCATAGTATTAGTCATCTTTCAACGCAATCTTCATTCTTCGCATCCTATGCCATCCGCATCAGAATCAAAACCATGAGGATCAGGCAATATTACTTTGAAATTCCTGAATGGAATGTCAGCACAAATCAATTTGGATGAATATTTTGTGATACAGATCTCTGGATACGAAGAGTCACAACCTTCTGTTGAATTGGAGTCAGATTCAGAACTGTCAGTTTGACTCGCATTTGCCATTATTTGAGACCGAGTCTGATTTTGATCCACATGTACCTCCTGCTGTTGTTGCTGTTCTTGTTCCAGTTTTTGTTCATTCGTCTGAGTCGCTTGTGTCACATTAGCGGTGGCATCGGAAGTTGATGTAATATTAGCTCCGCTCTGCCTATTTTGACTCACAAATTGTTTAGCTTCATCTTGCGTGAACTTTCCTGTTTTTACTAGTTCATTAATCAAGTTATTCTCTGTAATATCGTCGGAAGTTGATGTACCAGATGTATTCAAAGTTGGTCGCTCCTGCTGTTGTTGCTGTTCTAGTTCCTGCTGTTGTTGCTGTTCTAGTTCCGGCTGTATTTGATCCGCATCAGACATATCATTACTTCGAGTCATATTTTGATTATCACTATCCTGTCCATTTACTTCTTCAGTATTTTGACCTTCTTCATGATCAATATATTTTTCCTCAAAGTAATTTGTATTCTCAAAACAACGTACTATTTCATAATCACCCAATTTCTCTCCAACCTTGTTAGCTAAATCTATACAGTTTCTCACATCTTCCTTTGCATTCTTGTAAACAACAGAATCCCTGAATTTGTTATAGTCTACCTTGTCGTCGTCCTTATCTCCGTTTCTAATGTCTTTTACCATTTCTCCCATTCCTTTATAGTCTTCCCAAATCTCCTCCACGGCGAATGCCTGAAAACTGGTCACTGAAATAGAAAAAACAGAAAAAGTAGTAATCATAAAATAGATATAGTAAATTTTCATCATGATTCGAATTTCCTTTGTCTACGATCAGCACTATAACAAATAAGGATTTGTGTTAGCATATGAGACGGAAATATTAAAAAATTTACTTTTAAAATGACGGGAGAATCGAGAGAAAGGGCCGGAAGGCAGATCTTTCCGCCCAGTATAATAAAACTTTGATATAAATACGGAATGCGAATTTTAGAATTTACATTTGTTTTAGAAAATTTCAAATCTAATGGGAAGCGGAAATGAATACTAGTGCATTATCGTGATTGCATGATATCCTGAACCACATTCTGGACAAGAGGCATGATCGCATAAACATTCAACGCAATACTTATTGGAATCGTAAAAAATGCATAGACTATCCGAATATAGACAGGTCTCACAAGTCACTAACTTTCTACATCGATCAGAATCAAACTTATGCATTTAAGGTAAGATTATCATGATCAAAAAAATTTATAAATATTATATTAAAGTTTGAGGGAATGTCATATTTGTTCCGTTCCTGGATCCTAGTATGTTTCTCAGGAGGAATCTATACTTTCAAACGAACTGACGGCAGAAGCGGGATCATGCGCTTGACTCGTTTATTTGTCTTGCGGAAGGCGGTGAAGTCACCCACTATGAAGTCTTGAACTCAGTTGCAAAAGATGTGAAGAACAAAAAGTTCGGAACAAAAGTAAGAATGATCCTTAAGGAAGAAAAGAGACATCTGAATTTATGCACAAAGTTGGCTACGGACAACGCTGCTTCGGCATAAATCACCCATTTTTTTTATATTCAATGGGCAATGTTCTTAACCTTTGTTGGTCATTAACATTACAATGAGCGAATCAACAAACGATAGCAGTGGACTTGAAGAAGCACAGAAGAATCAGAAAAAGCCGGGTGCCGCAGAAAATGATCCTGAGACGACTGGACCTGCTGAAAACTTAAGGGAAGAGGCAGCAGAAATGGTCGATGAGGATAGCGACGAAAAAGACTCTGTCTAACTTTTTATTTTCTTTCAAGATACAAACTACGTTACATGTACAGTAATTAGTAAAGTTCTCAGAAGTCTGGACACCTAGAATTATTATAAACAATAATGCCCGTATAGTTGTATGGAGAATTTAAAACAGGAATCTTCTAATCTTGTTGATGAGGCAAGTAAGAAAGTTCAAGAGGGTGCGTCTCAATTACCCGAAATAATTAAACAAGTTGTAGACAAGCTGATTGGCAAGAATATGGAAGTTACATATGATTTTCAGAATCTAGAAGTGGATGTCCCAAGGGTAACGGGACCTGACGGGAAAGAGATAGCAAGCGCAAAATGGAAACTTAACGGCAAGTTTGTTTTATCAACACAACTTTTAGAAACTTCTGGTTCGTTAGAAAATGAGCGATCCCAACCAAATATTGCAGAAAACTGATACAGTCAATAAACTTGCCGGCACACTGAAAAGGTCCAGCGGGCAACTAAATATACTTATCAAGGACCATGTGGCTCTTTCAATTACTCTAGGAAGCAATATACAATTGAACATTCACGACGCTTCGATCTTAGATGGAGTGGGGAATAATAAAAGTGACAAAAGTCTTTTTGATAAGTTAAAAACAGCGCAAAAATTGGGGGAAATATTAAACAGTAACGGCCTAAGCATATCTGTGTTGAGAAAGGGAAAAAAGGCATTTACCATAGGGAGGGACGCTACTCCAACTATCAGTTCTATTCTCACCGGTAGTGACGATATCCAAATAGATAGTGTCACACAAACTGCAAAATTAGGAAAAGATATTATCAAGAAAAATAATACCGATAAATAGCATGATGGGGCCGTTCTAGAATGTGGAAACTAATGAAGTACATTCAAATCTATGGCGGGACAACTTTCTTACAGAATAGAATCGAAAAAATTGAATGTTGTCAAAATGGCAGAAGAGAGTGACCTTTGCTCTTGTGGACATGCTAGAATTGACCACCAGCATTTGTTAGGTACAAAAGTTAGATATCCATGCTTAAAATGCGATTGTCCCAATTTTAAAGGGAAATAAATTAATCACGACAATTAAGGACAGCCATTCGTTTGCGCTTATTTTTAGCCTTTGTTGCACACCTATTTACAGATGGTAGATACCAGAACCATTAATGCCGCGTGATTCCGTTCGGCTGAACGCTCTATAAATCAAAAAGATCATCATGAGGAAGCCATCCTCGCCGTGATAAGTTATATCCAAGGTCTAGACGTCATCATATCCTTGCAGTTAGTTGACTGTTACACTTTACCATATACCACGATGTTCCCCACTATAGATTTCTATCAAATAATGAGGGCATTTGATAAGAGCAAACCAACATTCATTGAGGTAACACGCGCTAGGACATTCAAGAAGAAATTTGGTTTTTACGGATACCAAATGTTGAAGTTGCTCCTTCATTAAAAATCATATTCTAATTTTATTTTTGTATCGAAAAAATGAGGGATTTGAACCGATGTATTCGCAATTCTTATTCGGTTTGGTTCATTGTGCCTACAATCGCGCTCATATTTTGAGCATCCTCAAGCGAGGAACTGGCGTTGGTTAGATTGATAACCGCACCCGTTGTACCGTTACCCATATTGTTGGGAGGAGTGTCTTCGGATTGTGCATTGGTGGTTCCTATTGTTGTTCCAACCATAGTAAGAGACAACAACATTAGTATCCATAGAAAGTTTGTCATCATACAAAAGAGGCCAATAAGTTATTTATCACTTCAACTAACTGTTATAACTTTAACCTACTGTACTGTGTGTTTATAGTTGGTTATTTAAAGGCAAGTCAAATTATTAAATTAAAATTTATTGATACCACTTAATCTGAAACTATTAAAAAACATATTGCTGATTCTATATTAGAAAGAAAAAATGGAACGGTCAAAAAAAATTGAAGCCGTAAGACATACGGCTGAAAACGATCGCGATTCTGTTCATAAAGCAGTGAAAAAAGCAAGTGAAGATTCAAATTTTATTTCCCAAGTTGTGGACCAACTTGAGACCTTGAAATTCCCTGCTTACAAACATCAGATTTTGAATTTTATCCAAAACAAATCTTCGGACAATAATACTATAGGATTGTTAAAATCTTTGAACGATGCAGTTTTGTTTCAAGATAAATATGCTGTGAAGCAAGGATTAGAGCAAGAAAATTCAGAATCAAAACAACAGAATCAAATTTCCGAAAATACGAGAAAATACCTGGAAGTCAAACACCCAGATAAAACTCAGAGGCGCAAAGATTACCCGGAAACTCCTGCGACCGCGATGAAGAATTACATATGCAATTTTTGTGGAAAGGATTTCCAAAGTAAGGACCAATTAACAAAGCATGAAGAATTTGAATACAAAGAAAAATCCAGTTAACTGTATTTTGTTGCTCGTCAACATTGATTTAGAAATATATATCTCGTAGGGCGTTAGATGCAGGATGCGTTACCTAGAAGCCCAACCCGATTTTAGGCTATCAGGACTCGATAGACGAATTTTGAAAATTTTATTTGAGCCTAATAAATAGACACAATCAACCCGGAGCTTATCTGCAAAGTTAGGAGTGCCTGTTACTACGATTAGAAGAAGGCAAAAACGTCAAGAAAGCCAATTTCTTAAAATCGCCTATGTGCTAGACATTGAGAAATTTGGCTGGAGACGTGTGGACTTTTTCATTTCAATAAAAGTCGGACTAGTTGATTCTGTAGCCAACAAACTACTCGAACAAAATGATGTGACTTAGGTCGGCAAAAGTGTAGGGGGTCATACAATTGATTTGAGAATAGAGACTCTTGTTAAAGACAATGTAGTTTTTGCTTGACCTGCTTAAAGAAATAAAGGGCACGATGAAGTAAATGAAGTTGTATGGAGTGAAATTGTCAGTGTAGTAGGACGAAAAATATCAATTCCCTCTTCAATCATCGACCAAATTTGAGTATGGTTATGAGTTCAGGATAAGTAGGAAAAAGTTCCGATAAATCATTCACTGTATTCTGAGTCCTCCTATTAAGACTTGTTGTGTATTAGTTATTATAAAATGAATCGTAATGTAGTGTCTGCCATTAAACGGCAAATTCTGTTTCTAATACTTGGTACAATAACTGGAATATTAATGTCTTATTTCGTGGGCTTCGCTGTAACCTTAATCGTCAACTCTATAATGTGGTATCTAATATCGCTTTTTGTCTACAAACTCGTATGGAAAGAGAATGTGTTGACGGATCAAATTGTTATTTTGAAATATATCCTTAGCAGAACAAAAGAACAAAAAAATACAAACCTAAAGACATCATTAGAGCATTAAATAAACATTAATTTCCAACGCCGATGGAACTTGATGGTTTGAGACTATTGATCCAATCAGAGTGTATAACCATCTACTAACCTAAGAGCAAAATTATAAAAAAATTCAAATCTGATCTAGGTATGAGATGAAATGAAGGTTATTAGTCAATTTTATCATTTAACTGTTATCAAGATCTCAATCGTTAAATCGAATGTTGTTATAATATTGTATATGAATGAAACAATAGATTGGCAGAACGTCATAAAAAAAGAAGCCAGGGGATTGGACGACTACGATTTGGGTGAAGTTCAAGAAGTAAAT
>JAICQW010000060.1 GCA_025937665.1 Nitrososphaeraceae archaeon
CTTAATAGTGGCTTCTGTAGCGGAGAGAATGAAATTTAGCGCATTCATAATATTCGTAATACTGTGGTCAACATTCGTTTACGACTTTGCTGCACATTGGACATGGTCAATCTCAGCAACAGACAATTATGGAATGAATGCAGGATATTCGGGCTTTGGATGGACGGGTGCCTTTGGATCTCTCGATTTTGCAGGTGGAACAGTCATTCACATCACTTCAGGTTGGGCTGGGCTTGTGGTAGCACTCATGCTAGGAAGGAGAATAGGGTATGGAAAAATTCCTATGGAACCACACAATATTTCACTTGTAGTTTTAGGAGCTGCGTTACTGTGGTTCGGTTGGTTTGGATTCAATGCTGGTTCAGCGGGTGCTGCTGCTACCAATGCTTCAAGTGCATTCGTTGCAACACAGATAGCTACTGGAATGGCCGTAGTTACTTGGTCATTGCTCTCTTGGGCACATACGGGTAGAGCCTCAACTGTGGGTGCTGCCTCTGGTGCTGTAGCTGGACTTGTAGCAATCACACCAGCAGCAGGTTTCGTTTCACCAATGTCGTCTATTGTAATTGGAATAATCGCATCAGTTGCATGCTATGCAGCTGTTATGTTCAAGAATAGTAGAAAGTGGGACGATGCTTTGGATACCTGGGGTGTTCACGGAATCGGTGGACTTGCCGGCGCCCTTTGCACTGGATTATTCGCAGAAAAGAGATTCACATCTTGGGGAGATGATGGACTCGTATTTGGCAATCCAGCTCAGCTATACGAAAATGCTGTAGGTGCATTTGCAGCAATCGCATGGACGATGGGTATTACTGCAATAATCATCAAAGTAATGGATAAAGTCTGGCCTGGAGGCATAAGAGTTACTCCAAAAGAAGAAGAAATAGGACTAGACTTAACCCAACACGGCGAACGAGCATACGTAAGCGAATAAGGGCTCCTACCTTCTCTCTTTTATTTTCATATTTTTTTGTAATAGTCTAGAATATTCAATTCTCTTTTGTAGGCTTATATATTTTCAAATATTAAGAGTAGCATGGTTGATAAGTTTACAATTGTAAGGTTAAGCGCAGGAAATGAAAAATTTGAAATTTTGGTTAAACCGGATCCTGCCCTTGAATACAAACTTGGTAAAAAAATGGATATTTCAAATATCATGATTTCCGATGAAATATACTCAGACGCTAATAAAGGCACTAGAAGTTCAACTGAGAAATTAATGAAGGCATTCAAGACAACCGATCAGTTAGAAATAGCAAAACAAATTATGGCCAAAGGAGACTTGAACTTGAATACAGATCAGCGCAGAAAGATGATTGAAGAAAAGAAAAGACAAATTGTCGAGTATGTCAACAAAAATTTTGTTGATCCTAAAACCCACATGCCCCATCCAATATCCCGGATTAGCACCGTCCTTGACGATGCTCGAGTAGCCATAGACCCATTCAAACGGCTTGATGACCAAATTAAGAATATTATTGAACCCTTGAGAAAACTACTGCCTTTGAAGTCGGAAATACTGGAATTGACTGTAACTGTACCAGCACAGTTTTCAGGACAATCATTTAGTGTATTCAAAAGTATCGGTGATATCAAATCAGAACAATGGTTATCTGATGGCTCATTACAAGTGGTTCTTAACCTTAATGCTGGTATGAAAAGCTCATTTCTGGATCGAATTGGTACTGCAACCAAGGGTTCAGCTCAGGTCTCCGAAAAATAATAGTAACTTTACTTTTCGCCACACTTAAAATATAAGTCTGTTCTAACTTCCCAAAAAGGGAGAATTATGAATAAGAGATTTATGAATTCCTGTTTAGGAGGAATACTCTGTGCAGGAAGTTAAACGAAAATATGTTATTCCTGGCGATATTGTGGCTGAAGGTAATTTGAGACCACTGGTAAATGTATTTAAGAATGGGAATTCAATTGTGGCAACTAGAATTGGAATCACAGAATCTAACCAGGACGGAGCCAAGGTAATTCCATTATCTGGAATTTATTTCCCTCGAGCAAACGATATTGTCATAGGTAAAATACTTGATCACTCGTCCCTGTCTTGGTCCGTCGATATAAATTCATGCTTTGCTGCTCATTTGCCAGCCCAGGACATATTTGGGAGAGATTTTTCACCCGCACATGACGACATGGGACGTCAATTATCAACTGGTGATGTCATTGTCGCTAGAATTGCTATTTTTGACCGGACAAGAGATCCGATTCTTACTATTCAGGATAAAGACTTGGGAAAAATACCTACCGGAGAATTGATAAAAATATCTCCAACCCGTGTTCCAAGACTCATAGGTAAAAGAGGTTCAATGATTCAAACAATCGAACAGGCGAGTTCTACAAGGGTAACCATAGGTCAGAATGGAATTATTGTTGTTTCAGGAAAAGACAAAGAGGGCACTACCCTTGCTATTAATGCAATTCACATGGTAGAAGTAGAGGCACATACTTCAAACCTTACACAGAGGATTAAACAATTGTTGAATGTACCAGAATCTGAAATAGAAAGTGATGACGCTCAAACTAACGAATCTAACGATACAACAATAAATCAGGATGAAATAAATTCAAACAGCAATGATAAAGAAATGGGGATGATTAATTCAAATGGTCCAAAGTAGAAGCCTAATTGACGAAAGTGGAAAACGAACCGACGGTAGGGTCATTGATGAGTTAAGAGAAGTAAAAATCAATGTAGGTGTTGTAAAGAATGCGGACGGCTCTGCGTTGATAGAATTTGGTAAAAATAGAATTATTGCGGCAGTATACGGTCCACGAGAAGTCCACCCAAAACATATGGCATTATCAGATCGAGGTGTGGTAAGATGCAGATATCACATGTCACCGTTCTCAACAGATACTCGCAAGAGTCCAGCTCCTTCAAGAAGGGAGACAGAAATATCTAAGGTAATTCGAGAAGCTCTCGAACCTGCTCTTATACTTGAGGATTATCCACGTGCTGCGATTGATATTTTCATAGAGGTCCTTCAAGCTGACGGTGGCTCAAGGTGTGCTGGTATCTCAGCTGCTTCTGTTGCACTTGCAGATGCAGGAATTAATATGCGTGATATGGTTTCAGCATGTGCAGCGGGAAAGGTAGATGATAAGATAGTTGTTGATATTAATGATACCGAAGACAAAGAAGGGGGAGCTGACATGCCTGTAGCCTATATGCCAAATCTAGAGAAAATAACACTATTGCAACTTGATGGCGAATTAAATCCAAACGAATTTAATACTTGTTTGGAGGAAGCTGTACGTGGTTGCTTGAAAGTATATGAAATACAACGTTCCTCTTTAATGGAAAAGTACTTTGGCGATGAAAAGGGAATGAAAGAAGAATGAGTCTATCAAAAAAATCTACAGTTATTGTTGAAAATCTTCGTAAAAAACAGATGCGAGAAGCAATTTCAACAGGAAAAAGACTAGATGAAAGATCGTTGGATGAAGTAAGACCTATTGAAATTGAATTAGATGTTATCAAAAAAGCAAATGGATCTGCCTGGGTAAAGTTGGGTAACACTGAAGTTGTAGCAGGAGTAAAAGTAGAAACAGGTGAACCTTTTGAAGGGTTAGAAAACAGTGGCGCTTTGATAATCACCGCTGAAGTTCTCCCGATTGCATCTCCACACATCGAACCAGGACCTCCTGATGAAGAAACCATCGAGCTTGCCAGGGTCGTTGACAGAGGTGTGAGAGAATCGGAGATGTTGGATTTGAAAAAATTAGTTTTGGTTCCAGGAAAAATTGTATATACTATTTTTGTTGATTGCAGTGTCATTAACGTAGATGGTAACCTTTTAGATGCAACATCGTACGCAGTAGTATCCGCACTGGCAAGCTGTAAGCTGCCTGTCTTTGAAATTAAGGATGACAAAGTAGTAGACACGGGAAAAACACAGGAACCTCCTATCACCACTCTACCAGTTTCTGTTACCACCGTTAAAATTGGAGATTATTTGATCTCAGATCCCACTACAGAGGAAGAGGCTTGTATGGATGCTCGACTTACAATTACTACAAACTCAAAAGGATCAATTGTAGCTATGCAAAAGGGACTTAAGGGGTCCTTTTCAATTGATGATGTGAAAAGTATTGCTGATAAGGCTATAGCCAAAGGAGAGGGAATCAGAGGGAAACTAAAAGGAATGATCAATATTGGTTAGTAGAGGTAAACACAAAGTAGCCCGTCTTAAGGGATTAGGGGTAAAATATGGAGCTACGGTAAGAAAGCGATACGGAACGATCTACAGGCTTTTAAAAAAGAAAAGGAGATGCCCCAAATGCGGTTCGGTAAAATTTGATAGGCAAGTACTCGGAATTTGGTACTGTTCAAAATGCAATTACAAAGTTGCCGCTGGCACATATGATGTAAACTTTGAAAGAGCAAAGAGTAAATATTAAAATTAAAATTACTCTAGATAATCTTTCTCCTGAAATTTCATCTAATGTTGGACACACTATCAGCACTGCGCTAAAACCTGAAACTAAATTTCTCACATCAGCTGAAAAAATAAGCATTTCATCAAAGAATGACGTAATTTCCATTGATATCAGTACTAATGATTTACAGTCAATGCGGGCTATAGTTAACACCTACATCAGATTGTTGAGTTTATCTTATTTGTCTCTAAATTTATAAAACGCTATAGATTTATGATGGTGAAGTCAAGTAATAAGAAATGAGCGAACAAGAAATTCCACCCTGGTTGAGAGAACAGCTAGCTAGACTGCAACAGTTACAACAAAATCTGCAAGCTATCATGATGCAAAAACAACAACTAGAAGCAGAATCTGTTGAAATAGAAAAAGCAACCGAAGAACTCAAAAAATCAGAACAGGATGAAGTCGTATACAAAACCGTTGGTCCTCTATTGATAAAGACAAAAAAAGATGACACGTTAAAGGAGTTGGATGAAAAGAAAGATCTTGCTAACACAAGGTTAGTAGTCCTGGGTAAACAGGAAACACGGGTAAAAGATAATTTGAAAGAAGTAGAGAACAAGATAAATGAGATGATCCGCATGGGACAAGGTCAAGGGCAAGCAGGAAACTTGGGAACAAAACCAAACCCGTAATTATTACTTTTTAATTTGATTGAATATTCTAACTTAAGTTCCTATAATGAGTAACATTTAGTTATGTTTGAATCTTTGATATCTCTTAGTGTATCATTATTATCATAATTGTCAGTGGTGGTATTATTTTCGCATTATGCTATTAGCGGTATTAAGTTATTGCCCTTGTAAGCATAATTCGTAAACGAGTCACATTTAGGATGCTTGTTCGTATTTATTCCTGCTCCATTGGTGGGATCGGAACTTCTCTGGTTGTTTTTCTCATTTCGATGAATGTTTCAGTCTTCTGTACACCTTCAATACGACCTACTCGTTCTGAAATCAGTTGATGCATTTCATCCAGAGAGTGGGAATTCATCGTTACTAGTATATCGAATCTACCCGTAACTTCAGAAACCTCTGTAACACCTGGGATCCTGAATAATTCATTCAAGACATTATCTCTCAATTTTGAATCCATGTTTATACCAGTTAGTGCTTTTACATTAAACCCTAGTGCTTCGTCGTTCATCAAGATAGTAAATTTTCTAATAATTCCCCTCTTCACTAGTCTCTTTATCCTACTGTATACGACAGATGCATTGATGTTGATTTTTTTTGAGAGTCTTGGGACTGAAATAGATGCATCATTTGAAAGTTCCTCCAGAATTTTAAGATCTAAATCGTCTATTTTATACATAGAAATCACTTATTATATCGTAAATTATGTGGTTAATAAATGTATTAATTGCAATTTTATTCAATTTTTTTATCAATAATCTAGGATTATATGATTTTTTTTGACCTGAATAACTCTGCCAGTAATATAGCACCCTTGGCGGACCCCATTTTTTCATTATGTGTAAGGAGAACATATTTTATGCCATTTTCAAATACTGTATCCTTTCGCAACCTTCCAACAACTGTAGTCATTCCATCATTTATTTCTCTATCAATTCTTGGCTGTGGCCTAGTGGGATCATCGTGAACTATAATATAGTCTGGAGGTGCAGAGGGCAAATCCTTTATTGATACGGATTTAGAAAAGTTTAGCATTGATTCTCTTACCTGATCTGGTAAAGCAGTTTTCTTAAGTTGAGCAAAGACTGTTTCAGTGTGGCCATCCATTACAGGTACCCTTGTACAGGTACAACTTACCTTTAGGGAAGCATTATTGATCGAGTTACCATCAAATTTTCCCAAGATTTTTTTTGTTTCAACCTGAACTTTTTCTTCTTCTTTGGGGATATAGGGAATTACGTTATCCATAATATCTAAGGCTATCACTCCTGGGGATCGACCTGCACCAGATAGTGCTTGCATGGACGTCATGAAAACACTTTCCAGACCAATATCATCCATTAAAGGCTTGAGGGTTATGGCCATACCGGTAGTTGTGCAATTAGGCAAAGGAGCAATAAAGCCGTTCCAATTTCTGTTCTTCTTTTGAGCATTCAACATTTCACAATGTTCATCATTAATTCCAGGAATCAGGATTGGGACATCTTCTTCATATCTAAATGCAGCAGCTGTGCTTATCACAGGGACATGAACTGCCATTTTTGGTTCAATTATTCTAGCATCCTCAGATTCAAGTGCGGTAAAGATTAAGTCTACTTTCTTTGGGTCTATTGCATCCACTTTAGATAAGACCATTTCTCTAACATTTTCGGGGATATTTTCCTTATTATGCCATTTGAGTAGTGAAGTAGCTGGATCTCTGAGCGCATCTACATATTTTTTTCCAGCTGATCTATCTGATGACGCAATTTGAACTAGTTCAAACCATGGGTGTTTGCTGAGTCCAATGACAAATTCCTGTCCTACAGCTCCCGTCGCACCTATTACTGCTACTTTTAGCATAATGTGCCGTTATTCCGAACGCAACTAATATTCGTTTACAGAAAAAACATAATATTATGCATTCATGTTATATTGGAATTCATATGGAATTTAGATGACTCAATATTCTTGTTCTCATGGAGGCGTTTATAGTGTAGATCCGAGGTTAGTAAGAGTTGATTTTAGCTCTAACGTAAATCCGTTGGGAATTTCAGGGAGTGTTTTGAAAATTCTTCGAAAAAATTTACCAAAAATATCTTCAATCTATCCAGATAATGAGCATAAAAATCTAAAAGAAAAAATTATCCATTATTTGGATAGCGGGTTATCGCACGATTCTATAAACATAGGCAACGGAGCTACGGAAATAATCTATAACTTTGCCAGAGCATTTGTTCGAAAACAAGTGATCATTCCATATCCTACCTTCTGCGAGTACGAACTGGCATCCAGAAAAATTGGCGCTAAAATTAAACATGTACCCCTTAAGGATTGGAAACTTGATGTAGATAGTATATCAGAAAAAACTCGGAATTCTGACGCAATTTTTTTGTGCAATCCCAACAATCCCACTGGACTTTTTTCATACGAATTGGTTGAAAAACTCTTAGATAAAATTGATAGTTCCATACAAATACTCATTGATGAGAGTTTCATTGAATTTGTCGATGAAACAAAACGTCCAAGAACCTTCATTGAAAAGATTAATGAATTTCGAAATGTAGTAGTCTTACGTTCGTTGACAAAATCATTTGGGCTAGCTGGATTACGTCTTGGTTATAGCGTATCTCATCCAAGCATAGAGAAAAAAATATCGCATAACAAAATAACGTGGAACATAAATGGATTGGCTCAGTTGGCAGGTATTACTGCTCTAGATAACTTGTCACATCTCAGAAAAGCAAGAAAAATCATAACAGCCGAACGGGAATTGATGTATTCTAGAATAAATCATAATTTGAGCTCATTTTCAGCAATGAAATCGGATGTTAATTTCTACTTGATCCGACTGAGTAATGGTCATTGTCGGCAAATTAGAGATTTACTTTTAGAAAAGAATGGGATTCTTGTTAGGGAATGTAGTGATTTCAAAGGTATGAATGACAAGTACATCAGGGTAGCGGTAAGGAATCATGACGAGAATTTGGCACTATTTGATGCATTGGAGTCATTTGATAAATGAAAGCAAAGCTGCTTATGATACAAGGTACTTCATCGGGGTCAGGAAAGAGTACTTTAGTGATAGCTCTATGTAGGATATTTTCTGATTTGGGTTATAAGGTATCTCCTTTTAAAGCGCAAAATATGACATCAAATTTTCATTTCGTTAAACAAAAAAAAACCGTAAGGAGAATGGCTGGAATCCAAGCGGTTCAAGCTACAGCAGCCCGAATAGAACCAGATATTAGAATGAATCCCGTTCTTTTAAGACCGTTGGGAGACAATCTAAGCGAAATCATTCTCGGAGGAATAGGAGATTTGAAGTTAACTGCAGAAGATTACTACAAGAGCTTTGTTCTCCAAAAGGGATTTCCAAAGGTACTCCAAGATTTGGATAGCCTTAGAAAGGAAAACGATTTAATCCTGATAGAAGGTGCAGGGTCTCCTGCGGAAATTAATTTGTCGAAATATGATATCGCAAATATGATTCTCGCAGAAAGAACAAATTCAAAAGTATTGTTGGTGGCAGATATCGAACGAGGAGGTTGTTTTGCAGCCCTAGTTGGAACAATAAAATTATTGCCGTCGCGGCAACGAAAGTTTGTAAAAGGTATACTAATTAACAAGTTTTTGGGACAAAAATCAATTCTAAATAACGCTATAGTCCAAGTGGAAGAGATGACGAAAAGAAAAGTCCTGGGAGTAATTCCAAAAATACAATTTGATATTCCAAGTGAAGATTCCCTAGACCATAAAAGATCAAAGTCTTCATATAGTAAACGATATCTTGATGAACAGATCAATATAGTGGCATCTACTTTTAGGAAGAACACCGATGTGCAATATCTATTAAATATTCTAAAAATGAAGTGAATCATGAATCCTGAGTTTATTTTGATATCGCTAATTGGTGGAATCGCATTATGCTTTGAGTTTATCGATCCTCCGAATAGGATCCATCCTGTTTCATGGCTAGGAAAATTGGTTTCTTACTCGATTCCAAAACTGAAACGCACTAATCCTAATCAAGAAAAGCTGATGGGAATTTTTTTTGCGCTGGTTTTAACAATAGGCATTACTGTGGGATCATATTATTTTTCAATAGTCCTCTATAAATTATTTGGTATAGTTGCGCTGCTGATATTCTCCTTACTTGTACTTAAATTTACAATGGCGATCCTTACATTAGAAACACATGTAAATGCGATAATTCATGCCTTGGAAGAAAAAAACTTGATAAAAGCAAGAAAGAGCCTTTCTCTTATCGTTGGAAGGAACACTGATACCCTTGATAGAAATCATATTTTATCAGCAACAATAGAATCCATAGGGGAAAGCATGGTGGATGGAATTGGTTCTATAATGTTTTACTTCACACTATTTGGTCCACCAGGTGCGATCGCTTACAGGATAATAAATACACTTGATTCAATGATTGGCTATACTGACA